>NZ_JJOV01000041.1:0-81076 GCF_000979385.1 Methanosarcina sp. 2.H.A.1B.4 | reverse complement strand
TAATAATAATAATAATAATAATAATAATAATAATAATAATGAGAGCAGGAAAAAAGGAAAAAGAAAAGAAAGAAAAGAAAAGAAAAAAGCTGTAATCAGATAATAATTGTATCTGTCCGTTCATCATTTTCTTCATCAAAATCGGTTACAAGAGCTTCAGTCGTTAGCACCATACCTGCGATTGAGGCAGCGTTCTGAAGACCGCTTCTTACCACTTTTGTCGGGTCGATTACACCTGCTTCGAAGAGGTCTTCAAAGACATCTCTCTTTGCATTGTACCCGAAGAGTTCGCTGGATTCCGCCCTTATGGTTGCCACTACTTCAGCGCCTTCTCTGCCTGCGTTTGTGGCGATCTGGCGAACAGGGTCTTCTATGGACCTCTGAACGATCTTCACGCCCACCTGCCTGTCGCCGTCAAGTTTCAGGGATTCAAGAATTGCAGCTGCACGGAAGAGACATACCCCTCCTCCTGTGACCACACCTTCCTCAACTGCGGCTTTTGTGGCGTTCAGGGCATCATCGATTCTCATCTTCTTTTCTTTGAGCTCGGTTTCGGTTGCAGCTCCCACTTTGATTACTGCAACGCCGCCTCCCAGCTTTGCCTGGCGCTTTTTAAGCTCGGTTTTTCTGTAGTCGGCTTCAGCAATATTGACCTGGGCTTCGATGATCCTGACCCTTTCATCAATCTTTGCTTTGTCGCCCCTGCCTTCTACAATTATGGTTTTATGGTTGTCAACCGTGACTTTCCTGGCACTTCCGAGCATGTAGTCGCTGAATTCCTCAAGTTTCATGCCCTTCTCTTCACTGATAACCTGTCCGCCGGTCAGGACGGCAATATCTTCAAGCATCTCCTTTCTCTCGTTTCCGAATCCGGGAGCTTTTACAGCGCAGACCCTCAGGGCTCCGCGGATGATGTTCAGGATCAGGGCTGCCTGGGCATCCCCATCAACATCCTCAGCAATAATCAGGAGGGAACGGCCTTCGGAAGCGACCTTCTCAAGCACAGGTACGATCTGCTTCATGCTGTTGATCTTCTTGTCTGTAATCAGGATATAGGGATCTTCAAATTCGCAGATCATTTTTTCAGTATCAACTGCCATGTAGGGGGAAACAAACCCACGGTCAAATTGCATACCCTCAACAACATCAAGGCTGGTTTCCATTGTCTTTGAGTCTTCAACGGTGATTACCCCGTTGTAGCCGACCTTTTCCATAGCATCGGCGATCAGGTTGCCTATTTCTTCGTCATTGTTTGCAGAAATAGTAGCTACCTGTATGATTTTGTCCTTGCCCTTTACTTCCACACTCTTGCTCTTGAGATACCCTACAACCTTTTCTGTGGCAATCTCAATCCCTTTCTTGACCTCTATAGGGTTTGCCCCGGCACTGATGTTTTTCAGGCCTTCCCGGATCATGCTCTGGGCAAGGAGGGTGGCGGTAGTTGTCCCGTCTCCTGTGTTGTCCTGGGTTTTGGAAGCAACCTCCTTGACAAGCTTGGCTCCCATATTTTCGAACTTGTCATGGAGCTCTATTTCTTTTGCAATGGTGACACCGTCATTTGTGACCACGGGTTTTGTGCTTTTATCCAGCACGACATAACGGCCCCTCGGCCCCAGGGTGATCTTAACAGTATTTGCGACTTTATCTACACCGTTTAAGAGGGCTTTTCTTGCACTCTCATCAAACATTATCTGCTTTGAAGCCATCTGTATTCACCTGGATTAGGATTAAATATTCTTGCTTAATTAAGCTATAATTTATCGAAGTCGTGATTTACCTGACATTCAGGATATGCCTGATGCAATATATTCAGAAACGGCCTCATTTGACATTATTCTTCAACAACGGTTGCCAGGATATCCTTGAAGTCGACAAAAATATATTTTTCATCATCTATTTCAATCTCATCGACCTGGTATCCCCCGTAAATTACGTGGTCTCCCTTTTTCAGAGGGAGCTCCTTCCCGTCTTCAAAGGTCCCCACAGCCAGAACGATTCCTTCTTTTTTCTCCTGCCGTGCAGGCTCCGGGATATAGATCCCACCTTTAGTCACTTCTTCTTTCTTCTGGTGTTTGAGTAATACTCGTTCGCCAATAGGTCTGACAATCACTCTTTATTCCTCCTTGATATGTAAGTGACCTAAAATTAGCTGAACATTCACTTGTTGCTATAAGTCAGCATGGAATTGATGAATGTATTGAGCTGTAAAACGCCCAACTATCTGCATATAATGCAAAACTTATATTTAAAAATTACCCGCATTCTAGAGAAAATTTGTAAGTAAAATAAATATAATTGCAAAAAAATCGAAATGATGACTACAAATTAAAATAAAATATATATACATGAATCTCCAAAATAATACACAGATGGTTCAGCAGATTCTTCTCAGAAATCTTGAAAAACCCCAGATAAAGAGCCTTGAAGAAGATCTTTTATGGTTCTGTGACAGCTTTGGCTTTTCTTCGGGCAGGGATACCGAAAACACAGCCAACAGGATAATCTTCAGCCTGCTTGAAAAACTTTCAAATGACGAGATAAGTTCATCGGAAATTCTGGCTGAAGACCTTGATATGAAAATCTCAAGAATCAACCATCACCTCCGGAACCTCAACGACTCCGGGCTCCTTTACAGGAAAAAACGCCTGATTTATTTGAGGGGAGGCAGCCTGAAAGCTGCAGTAAAGGAGATGAGGAAAGACTCGGAAAGGATACTTGATGAACTGGAAAACGTAGCTGAAGAAATAGATTCAATGATGGGCCTTAAAAACAGGTAAAAACCTGATATAAAAGGCACTTCAGAAGATAACAAACTGACTATAGACTGGAAGCTGAGAAACTAACAACAGCCTAAAACAACAGGCTGAAACCGGAAAAGAATTCAATAATCATTTCCATTTACTTTTTAGCAATGAACAGAGTCTCCATAGTTTCCTGCCCTGATTATTCTGATACAAAAGAAGCAATAGCCCGGGCTCTTGGCCTGCTGGGCGGCATTGAAAAAATAATTGATCCGGGAGATCGCGTACTTCTCAAGCCAAATCTCCTTTCAGCCAGCCCGCCGGAAGCTGCAACAACTACCCATCCTTCTGTGGTAGCAGCAATGTGTGAATTCGTGCTCAGTGCAGGAGGAAAGCCAGTAGTAGGAGATGGAGCCGGGATCTCAAGGCCTGGAGCTACAGCAAAAGCCCTGAAGGTTTCAGGCATAGAAGAGGCTGCCCGCAAAGCCGGAGCCGGGGTTGTGAACTTTGAAACTGCAGGTTTTACTCTGGTAGAAGTTCCAGAGCCGCTTCAGTTCTGGAAATTGTACATTGCAAACCCTGTCCTTGAAGCAGATGTTATAATATCTCTTCCGAAACTGAAAACCCATGAGCTTACATATTATACAGGCGCGGTCAAGAATTTCTTCGGAGTCCTCCCTCTGAAATGCCGAAAAGAAATTCACCTTCTTGGAAACCGGGACCTTTTTGGCGAAGCCGTCGCCGATGTGTACTCTATCGTCAGACCCGGTTTTGCAGTCATGGACGGAGTTGTAGGCATGGAAGGAAACGGGCCTTCCCACGGAAAGCCTGTAAACTCAGGAGTAATTCTAGCAAGCCCGGACTGTGTTTCCCTGGATATTGTTGCAGCAGAACTGATCGGCTTTGATCCTCTCAAAATCCCCACTACGACAGGTGCCCTGAAGAAAGGTTTCGGAAACCAGTGTCCTGTAGTGGTCGGAAAGCCATTAAAAGAAGTCAAAAAGAAATTCAAGCCTTCGAGCGGGGGAATCAGTACATCCCCTGCGTTCCTTAAGCGCAGCCTTGGCAAATATTACACCATTAACCCCAGAATCAACCAGAGAAAATGTACTCAATGCGGAGCCTGCTATCTGAACTGTTCTCCCGGGGCGGTGGAACGGCTGGAAGACGGAACTTTCAAGATTAATCCGGAAAAATGCATCCTGTGCTACTGCTGCAGGGAACTCTGCCCTAACGATGCAGTCGAGATAAAAAAGTCCCTGCTGGCACAGTTTTTAACAGAAACCGAGGATTTAATACGTAGAGCATAAATGTAAAATGAAATCCGGCAATTACATTATAACACTTTCTTTTTCATCTTTTTGCAAGATCTTTTAATCCAGAACGCCTAAAAGACGTATTAAAAGAATCTTTTGCTTGGGAAAATATCCCTGTGCTCGTAAATGAAGAAGGTGATGGGATGCTTTATACCTATATCGATACAGAGTATGCTCCGGAAAAATGCTCTCTTTGCAGCGGAACCGGGAATGATGAAGGTGGAATCTGTGAAGCCTGCGGAGGACAGGGAAACGTGCTCGTTGCCCAGCCTGCAATAATATGTCCACTTTGCAGCGGGTCAGGTAACCTGGAAACGGGGACCTGCAGGGCATGTGGAGGAAGTGGCTGGGCTCTTTTATGAAAAAAACAGGAAAGGTTCCCGATTCATATCGCCATAGTCATAAAGTCAACTACCCGCTAAATCTAAAGATTTAACGGGTTTCCTGCTGAGGTTTTATGAAACTATGGCTTTTCAGGAACTATATTTATCAGAAAACTTCTCCGAATTCTCCGGGAAATCCTCTTTTTCCTTTTGCCTTACCATAACTTCTTTCTTTTTTTCATCAGGCAGACAATCAAAGCAGGTCTCATACCTTGAAGACTTATACTTTTTTCTGCATACCGGGCAGAGCTCCATGCCCCTCAGGCTTGCAAAATGACAGCGATTGCAGAGTACAGTTGCGTGTTTCAGAGATGCATATTCTTCTTCGGCTTTTCGAGTTTCTTCTTCAATTAGCTCTTCAATTCCGCTTTCGTCAAGCCATTCATGATAAAGATTTTTGAAGTTTCCTTCTCCCGTATCTTCAACAAGCACCTCGATACACTGCTCTTCAAGGTCAGTATGGTCAGGCTTGGCTTTATGTACAGTAGAGGCTTTGTGCCAGGCAGGGTGGCTTTTATGGCGGTGTTTACCGGTCAGGACGTGCTCGAATTTCTGGTACTTTTGTCTGTACACTTCCCTGAATCGGGTATAAGCAAGACTGTAAATCCCGGAACGGACCTCTGCCGGAGAAAAGGCTCCGGAAGTGTGGACACACAGGCGCTCAGAAGAGCCGCACCAGGCACAGGCTTTGCCTTTAATGAATTCCGCCCTTTTTTCTTTCCATTCCTTAGAGGTTCGTTTCATTGGAATACCTGTAAGATCTTCGGGAATCAAAGATATTTAAAACTGGAGGTCTCATGTTCAGATTAAAGTATATATCTGATTTTAACAGGTCACAGGAAGCTCTCTGGCTATAAGTACTGCATTCAGGATAATTCATTGAACAAACTTTCTGACTCACTAAAAAGACATTTTCTGATCCCCTAAACAGATTTTAGCTGACTTTTCCATATAGTATTCGAAGAGTTCTCTACCCCAGGTCAGGGCGCGGGATTCAAAATTGAGAAGGTACAGCCCTTCAAACCTTCCTTTCTTATTGAAAAACCCGAGCAATAACGCGTTTTCCGAAATAGCAATCAATGCAGGAATTTCAAGCGGAGCTCCTGCATACACAAAAACAGAGGCATTTTTCCTCGCCAGAATTTTCTCTCCTGTATCACGGAAATCCCCTGAAAACCTATCAAATGAATCTCTGCTAAGGATGAGCTGGACCTTAACATCTCTTTTTGCGAGCTCCAGAGAGAAAGAAGGGATCTGAGGGTGAAAATAAGAAAAAAGGAGCATAACCTTTGAAGACCCGGTAAAATGATTAATCAGCTCAGGGAACAGATCAAATCCGTGAGTAAGCCCGGGTTCTACAAGCTGGCTTCCTTTAAGCTCCCCTATCCGTTTTAACAGATGAAAAGGAATAGAATCCAGTTTCCTGTGGCACCAGAAATAATCATTATCCTCAAATGTGCTGGCTGCATCCAGTAAAGGCCTGGCTTTTTTAACTAATATATCACCTATGATAGAAAGACGATATACATCTCCTTTCTGAACAATTAAACCTTCTTCTTTTAATTTTTTGATATGGGGAAGCAGGGAAATTCTGGGGACCTGAAGCAAATCAAGAATTTCATCACTATTTCGGGGCCCTTCTGCCAGCAGTAACAGTAAATTTTTCCTGTTGTCGGAAAATAAAAGAATATTAACAAGCTGTAGTTTCATCTGGTTTGCGCCTTCTAACATAAGTCAGCATCTTTTAGTAATACGATAGTGTGAAGATTTCAAATAAGTATAGTACTGATATAATCATTAGTGTACGAATATAAAGGTTATCTTGAGTCTGAAAAACCAGAAAATTAGAGAATATGGAATAAAAAATGAAAAAAAAATATCGGAGAAGAGAGTTCAAGGAAAGAAATAAGAAAAAGCACCTTTCATTTTTCCTTCCAGGTGCTTCCCAGATTCAGACAAATGGAACGATCCCGATGCCGGAAAGAAAATCAGTCATCGTTACTGCTGCCACTGCTTCTTGAAGCATTAGGAACAGAAGGATAATAGCACCGCGAAAGGGCTCCATATACGAATTGAGTGGGAGCCATCCAGACAATTCCGGTACCATCGAAGGTCTGAAGGGCTCCATCGCCGCTTGTCAGATTTCCGACCAGATTCTTTGCAGACCTCTCAACTGTAAAGTTGATAGAAGCCGACCTCAGGAATACAAAATTCCCATCAACCTGTAATCTCTCGTTTTTAAGCTCATATTTTAGAACCTCAGCCGGAGGCACGGGAATTGCAAGTACACACAGACCTGTTCCACTGATTTTGGTCTGGAACCAGCCTTCCCCTCCAAAAAAGCCGGATGATAGGTTTTTCTGGGATGAGACTTCTACGTTGACCCCGTTTTCACAGCAGTAGAACATTCCCTTATCTACAATAATCGCATCATTGTTCAGTTCCAGCAGTATGTAATGGCTGAAGCTTGGTTCAAGGAAAATCTCTCCTGTACCTGAGTACGTGGGAGTAAAGGCAGACTCGTTGGTCAATTTATTTTTAAGCAGTTTTTTTGCAAGACCTCCAACTCCTCCGGTCTCGCACTCAGCACAGATATTCCCCTTGTGGAAATGCAGGGCTCCCCTTTCAGTGGTTACTGCACTATTCATGAGGGTGATTTTTACCTGTTTGAGGCTCATGCCAGCTTTCTCAAGGTAATACAGGTTTTCTGCAAGGCAGACATCCCTGAGTCCCCGCAGGGTCTTATACTCAAGAATCTCGATCTTTATTCCATCTTTTTCAATGCATTCCAGAACATTGATGTTATCATAGAATTTTTTCTCGATAATAGGCTCACCACTTATCAGTTTATTGAAGATGACCTTATAGATTCGTGCCGAATGTAAGATATAATATTAGATATTCAGCCGTCTACTTAAATAAATATATTAGTAATTGTATTATAATATTTTGATACAGTGGCAGTTTATAGAAAGTTGTCCAGAATCCCGATAAAAAAGTAAGCAGTTCCTGAAAAATAAGCAGTTCCTATAAACATAAGGGATTGGTTTTCCAGATGAGGTCTTGATGTTCACACTAGAAGAAATATCACATATGCAACATACACACTTAAGAATTCTACCAGAGCCAGCAAATATTTGAGAATTGAATGGATATTTTTGAAAGCTTTATTCATTTGACTTTTCTGTTTTGGCTTTTCTGTTTTGGCTTTTCCGTTTTGGCTGTTCTGTTTTGGCGGTTCTGTTTTGGCTTTTCCGTTTTGGCTTTCCCACACTGGCTCATTTGCCATCACTTATATTAGTTTTATATAATCTGTGTAATCTCTGAGTAGAAGCATATGAGAGTTTAAATTTAAATTTAGAATAATCTATACATTTAAGAGTTTAAACATATGATAATATAAATAAACAAAACTTATGAATTAATCCGATTAATATGGAATTGAGGGGAACAATGGCAATCTTTAAAGATAGGGCAGATGCAGGAAAACGACTGGCAAAAGAACTTTCAAAGTACTCAAACCGTCAGGATGTACTGATACTGGCGCTTCCGCGGGGGGGGGTTCCGGTAGCTTTTGAAGTTGCAAAAGAACTGAATGTAAAAATGGATGTTTTCGTAGTTAGGAAGCTAGGAGTTCCTGGCAATGAAGAGTTGGCAATGGGAGCAATAGCATCTGAAGACGTCCGTGTATTGAACGAAGATATTGTAAGGTCTTTCAAGATACCTGATAGAGTAATTGCTACGATAGCTATAAACGAACTCAGAGAACTGGAACGCAAGGAGCGTATTTACCGCAGGAACCATCCCAAACTGAATATAAGTGGCATGACTGTAATCCTGATAGACGACGGGATTGCAACCGGTGCATCAATGCATGCAGTAGTTGAAGCCCTTAAAACTAAAAACCCGGCTAAACTGGTCGTTGCAGTCCCCACGGCTTCCCCGGACACGCGCAGTTTCTTTGAGGACAAAGTAGATGAAATAATCTGTATTACTACGCCGGAGCCCTTTTATTCAGTAGGCACATGGTATGGAGACTTCAGCCAGACTACGGACGAAGAAGTCTGTGAACTGCTGGATAAAGCAAGGAATTTTTCAACAAAGTAAGCTCGCAGGTAAATATGCTGCTAACTCATGGCCAAATCCCAGGTAAATCTGTTATTCATAAAAGAGATGATGAAGTCCGTATCCCGATTGCAATCCATCTTGAGGGAACTCTATCTACCCCGGAAGGAGCCGGGGAGAATTGTTGTTTTTGTGCATGGAAGAGGGAACATACGCCATAGCCCACAACAAGTACGTTGCAAAGGAACTTCAGAGAAGCGGCTCTGGAATCCTTTTATTTGATCTTCTTCGTCCGGAAAAGTATAAAGAATATAACCTATGATTATACAAATGAGATTTAATTGAAAAACAGTATCCTGTGACACTAATAGAGTCAGAACTGGCGAAAGAGAATATTTATATCTGTTGATTGCTTATCTATATGTTCTGGTTTAAGGTATATAATACAGGTATAAATTTAAAATTTATTCAAAGAAATCACGGCTTTTCTGAGAAATTATGAAAGGAAATGATAGTACAGATAATGAAGCCTTTTCTAACTCCGAGGAGACGGAAAACACCCGGTATTCCCAGGCAATTTACGTAACAAAGGTTGCGATGGCTTCAAACGTTTTGCTGACGGGTTTTAAGTTTTTTGCAGGGATAATGGGTAACAGTTCGGCAATGGTTGCTGATGCCGCCCATTCCATGTCAGACTTCATGACCGACATCGCAGTAATAGCAGGTTTAAAAGTTGCCAAAAAGCCCAGAGACAGCACGCATAATTACGGTCACGGGAAAATCGAGACCCTGTCTGCTGCATTTATAGGACTGGTACTCGTTGTGGTGGCTTTCGGGATTTTCTGGGGCGGTCTCCAAAAGGTTATTGCTTTTTATCATGGAGAAGTGCTACCAGCTCCAAGTGGGATTGCTCTTGCTGCAGCAATCCTCTCAATAGTGATAAAAGAGTGGCTATACCGCTACACCATTATATATGCCCGGAAACTTAAGAGTGATGCACTGATCGCAAACGCCTGGCATCACCGTTCAGACGCCTTCTCTTCAGTAGGAACAATGGTTGGAATCGGAGGTGCAATCCTCCTTGGAGGCAAGTGGGTGGTGCTCGACCCGATAGCCGCCGTAATATTGAGTTTCTTTATATTCAAAGTGGCATTCGATATATCTTACAAAAACCTGAACGAACTGCTGGAAGCTTCACTGGACTCAGGGACCTATAGAAGTATTGAGGAAATCCTGATAACCACAGAAGGTGTGCTGGGTTTCCATGAATTAAAAACCCGGAAGATAGGAAATGCCATGGCTGCAGATGTCCATATTGAAGTAGACAGAAACCTGAACATTGTAGATGCACACGAAATCTCAACAAAGGTAGAAGACAGATTAAAGGAAGTCTGCGGCAAAAATGGCCAATTCTCAATTCATGTGGAACCCTGTTCGGACTCGAATTCGGATTCAGGATACGAAGGAACAAATAAAAAGCAGAGGCTCTCCTGAAAGGGAATGTTCCTTTTTAAACATGAGCTCCTTTTACTTTTTCACCATTTTTAAAAGGAGCTTACACATTAAACAGCAGTTTCAGCTTGACCAGAAAAATCCATCAGACCTCGGCACTTTCTGCTACATTTATACCCATTACAAACTTCGTCCCCTGCTCCCTTTTAAGTTCGATACAGCCATCTATCTGTTCAACGAGAATATTTACAAGCTGGAGCCCGAGAGAATCGACAGTTTTAAAATCAACGGTTTCCGGAATACCCCTGCCGTTATCTGCTACCATTAATGTGTAATCAAAACCCCTTTCACAGCCCATACCCTCGACTGAATGTCCTGTTTTTGAAGCAGGTTTTGCTGCCCTGCTGAGACGTATTCGAATTTCCCCTCCCTCCCCTTCAGGGAAAGCATGCTTCAGGGAATTCGAGACCAGTTCGTTGACAATAATTCCAAGAGGAATTGCAGTGTCCATGCCAAAATTAACCTGTTCAAGGTCAAGTTTGAGGCTTATATTATCGTTGCCCACAAGATATGAGTTTAACAGGTCTGCAGTCAGTTTCCGGAGGTAGGCTGCAAAATCCAGAGTATCTATGTCATCACCTTTGTATAACTCTTCATGAATGAGAGCCATAGAAGCTACACGGTTCTGGCTTTCCCGGAAGGCTTCAAACATTTTTCTGTCGCTGAACCTTTCTGCTTCGAGACTGAGCAGGGAAGAGATTACCTGCAAATTATTCTTAATCCTGTGATGGATTTCTTTTATGCGGGCTTCCTCGATTTTTTGTAGAGTATCTTCTGCCTTTTTACGTTCGGTAATATCGTGAACAAATCCCTGGAACTGCCCGGAAGTTCCGGAATCTTTCGGAAGCTTCTGGAAAACCTCCCTGACCCATCTAACCTCTCCATTTTTTCTCTGTACCCTGTACTCGATTTCGGTAGATAGATCAGGATTAGAGACTGATTTTTTAATGTTCTCAAGAAGCATGGGACAGTCTTCAGGCACAACTACTTCTGCCCATTTAACCCTGTGAGAAAGAAAGTCTTCCTTACTGTAACCTGTAATCTCTTCAACCGCCCCATCCATGAAGGTTGTTTCTGCATTTTCATCAAACCGGAAACCTATAAGACCTTCGATATTTTGCACCAGTGAAGAGTAGGCTCTTTCATTTGTTTGAGAAAACACAATTGAAGGTTCACTTTCAGGTTCATCTATTTGCACACCGAGCATCCTGTAAATACGCCCCTGGTCATCCTGAAGAAAAAATGTTTTCTGCCTCAAAGCTTCTTCACTCTGTTTAAGCTCCCTGAAAAGAATGCTGTAAGGCTCACTGAACCCAGTCGACACAATTGCCGTGTAGATCAGGTAGAAAGACAGCAGTTTAAAATAGTGCCCAATAGCAAACGAAAAGTCATCCACCTGTGTAAACGTGGTGGCAGTCAGTTCTGAGAGAACTGTCAGGATTATGGAGGCTGCAAGCAGCCTGAAAACATGGTTTTCAAACCGATCTCTCTTTAGATAAAGAAGAATCAATGAGCAGACAAGCGTTAAAGAGATTACATACTCGCTTATGACTTTAAAAGCAGTTAACCCTACACCTTCAATATAAGCAACCGGAAAATTCCTGAAAACAAAAATTGAAAGCAACAAAACAAGAGTAACTCCGGTATATGCGATAAATATCTCCCGGGCAAATCGGACTTTTTCTGCAGGGCTGGTATCTTTTTTTAGGCTCAATGCCCTGGAACTCATTAATAACAGAGAAGCTATCAGGAACGATGCCCCCTCCAGGTACCTTGAGGCAATCCATAACTGGGTAGAAAGATTCATGCCACCCGGAAAGATCCCCATCCTCTCATATGACAAAGTATGTAAAAGGTCCAGAGTGCCAAAAAAGAAACAAGAAATTCCTATCAGCAGGAGATACCTGTTTTCCAGAAATGTCTTGGATTCCCATGCAACCAGAAATATTACATACGCAATTATGACACTGAATAACTCTACAAGAGTGTGGAAAAGAAGGTTGTTACTAAGGGTAATCATATGGAGCAAACTTATTACGACTGCCCAGAATATTATTTTGTAGATTAAGACCCGAGAATTTTTCTCCACTTTACTAAATATATTTACCCCATTTTAATATTATTTAGGTATGCAGAGGAACTACTGAGTTTATATTATATATAATATATCGCCATAAAAATCACACTGTAAATTAATTAAGTTATTGCAAAACTTTTGACTGACTGATCTCTATATAAATATATTTTTGTAGTTATTTAAAGATTTCTGCCCAAAATCTTTTTTCGGCTTGCTCATATCCATCCAAAAAAAGAAATGGGAAGATAATCTTCCCAAGCTGGCAATAATCTATTTGATAGTTAAGTTACATTTTTCTATAGAAGTAGAGACAACAAAGGCCAACTGCACCAACTATCAATATTACAGTTACGGGACCGAATCCAGGATCCCTGGAATTTTCAGAATTCTTTTCGGACATTTTCAGATCTGTTGATTTATTGATTTCAGATATTACAGCCGGATCTGTGGATTCAACACCGGTTTTTTCTCCTGTAATTACAAATGAAGAAAAGCCCGGAGTTTCAGCTGTGAAATGAAGAACCTGTTTATCTTCATCTACAAGATTTACTGGAAGCTTAACCCAGTCTTTGTTTTCGTCATCGTATCTGTAAAGAGCAACAGAAGCCGTATCAATATTGTTTTCTTGCAGCCAGGACTTTTTAACTTTGAAGCCTATTAATTTATTTTCAATATCCTTTGAATTTCCATAGCCAGCATTACCGACCCATACGTTGAATGATTTGTAAACAATACCTTCCGGAAGGTCAGAAACAAGAGTAGACTTATTCTTCAGGTCCTCAACAATGGTGGTGGTCTTGCCTACAGTTTTCTTTGCTTCAAACTTTATGAATTCAATACAGGTTGCATTCTGCGGGAAATTGAACACTACAGGCTTTCCGTTCATGATGAAGGTCTGTGAGATCTCTTTAGATGCGACATTCTTTGCAGGTTCAGGAGAGCCACCAGCTCCACCAGAAGAACCACTGGAGCTTGAGCTGTGATGACTGCCGCCTGAACTACTTCCAGTGTCTTCGACAGGGGTTTCTACAGGAGACTCTATTGGAGTCGTGACAGGTACAGTGGGTTCAGCGGGTGTCTCTACCGGAGTAGTTGTATTATTGATTGTGTTATTGGAGGGTACTTTGGGTTCTACAGGTTTCTCAGGAGTTGTAGGATTAGTGGTTGTATTGTTTGCAGGAGGTTTTGGAGGTTGCTCGGGATCTTCAACATTATAGTCAGGTATAAGAGTTACAACCTGTTTACCTGATGCATCTGTGTGGATCTCTACATTATTTATGGAGTAATACCATTCTGGATAACCAGTTTCCATTGCCACTCCACAATCTATGAACTGACAATTTTCTGCTCCAACAGCAGTAAGATATGTTCCCGACATACCTGTTCCACATTCTATGAACTGTGTATTCAGAGCAAAAATCCTATTATCAGTAATTGCTGCCATACCGATATCATAATGTATTATTTTACTATTCCTAATCTCACAACTTGAAAATCCGGCAGGAGTGGCACAGATCCAGGAATTACTACCATTATTCTCACCATTAAAAGTGAATCCATCCATTACTCCGTTTACTGGTCCATATAAATCACTAGCCTGAAATCCACCTTGAATTATTGTATTAGCATTTCCGGATTTAGACTTTATAATCAAGTCAGGTATTTCTACATAAATATCCTCAGTATAAGTCCCAAGCTCAACAATAATTGTATCTTCTGCAGTTGCATTATTAACTGCTGCCTGTATAGACTCACCATTGTGAACTATTATGTTCGCTGCAGCACCTATTCCAGAACCTGCCATTAAGATTAAGAAGGCAGATAAAATTGCAAAAAACCGGTTTTTCAATTTCCACATAATGAACACCCAAAGAAAGTATTTTTTAATGACTTCGTCTCAAACAATAATATAAGGGAGTAGACTTTAGACTCATGCAGGAATTATTGATCTGACTTTGGCATTGACAGAGAAGCCAATGACTAATTTTAAAAGATTTATACATAATAAAGAATTATATTATTAGAATAAACCGTGGTATATAATATTGTCGAACAGTTATTATTATTTTTATTATAGCAGTAGACTTATATATTTAAGCAAAGGCTTGAAAATACACATTAGAGCTTAAAATGTGCAATCTGCAATGTTCAACCAATTGTAAAAGAAAAAAATGTTAACGTTTCGTCAACGACAAGCTGATATTTCCAGAGATTTGCATTCTTGCAGTTTCTTTCTAATTGTCAGGATAACTAAAACAGTATTGAAATCGCAGACAACTTATAAAGTCACCCACAAAAAGAGGACACAAAATAAAAAAACAAGAGCCGTCGGGGGGACTTGAACCCCCGGCCTGCTGATTACGAATCAGCCGCTATACCGCTAAGCCACGACGGCACATGGATTGAAGAATAAGCAGACTTAGAATAGCGATCAAGAATTTAACTATTTCGCTCGTGAGAGTTGTTTCCTTCCCGCAAAGAGAAGAATTAAAGAGAAGGAAAGCAAAAACCGTCAGTTACTTTCTTGCTCTTTAATAATTATTTTAACTTATTATTTGTCTCTTTTCTGAAAGTACTTGAGGTAGAACCATATAAAAATAAGAGCAACCAAAACTGAGAAACCTATCATGAAATAGGCAAATGTGGACATCAGAAATCAGCTCCCTGTAGAATTCTAAGTATGATCTGTAATTGAACAATTTTAAGAAACGTTATTGAAATTGTACCTGCAAATGTTTAAACATTTCTTTTACACAGGCCTCAGAATATTAGATCATACGGTTCCTTTTCTTCCTGCAAAGAATATTTTATATTTTAATTGGCACACCCTGGCTACCAGTTACGTCCTGGCTACCAGTTACACCCTGGTTGCCAGTATAAGTCGCCCGGAAGAGAGATTTTCATGCTCCGAACTTTGCGAGAGGTCGAGAAGCGAAAAATGGCAGAAATCTCAAATTACCCTTGCTTCGATGCATATATTATACTGGTGGGGGGCATAGGAACGGACTACTTTTTCCTCCAGAATTTCAATCTTCCGCCCTGCTTTTTCCGCAGCTTTTCTGATAAGTTCGACGGAGCTTTCGAAGAGATCGTCTTCATGAGTCATTCCGTAATAGTGGATTATGCCACCTGGTTTTGTAAGGAGGACAGCAGAGTCAAGGAACTCATGGGCACTGTGAGGAAGGTTCATGATTACATGATCGGCAGTGCCTGCAAACCTTTTTGCTTCTTCCCGGGCATCGCCTTCGATTGCTTCAATGTTTTTTGCGGAGTTAAGGGTTATATTTTCCCTGAGATAGCGGACCGCATCCGGGTTTTTGTCGATTGCCACAACTTTTGAAGGCTTTTTGCTTTTTGCAAACAGGATGCTGTAAGGACCGACACCTGCAAACATATCGACAACGGTATCGCCTTCCTTAACCCAGGAGAGGATTCTTGAACGTTCAGTAGAAAGACGGGGAGTAAAATAAGCTTTTGAAAGGTCGACTTTGTAGCGGCAGCCATACTCCCTATGGATGGTTTCGGTTCTGGGCTCGCCTGCAATTACCTCAAATTCCCTGATCCTGAACTCCCCGATAACAGGAGTAAGAGGCTTGACAACGGTTTTTATGTTTGGCTGGGCAAGAAGGAGGACATCGGCGATTTTGAAGGCTGTTTGTGAGTCCAGACTCTCGTCTTCCAGAAGCGCAATATCTCCGATGAGCTCATAAGCCGGATTGAAACCAAGAAGATCCCCAGGTGTGGGTTTTTTCTCCTGAGGCTCAAAATCAAACTCAGCAAGTTCAGCTTCCGCAGGAAGATCTGCCAGCTCATGCGAAAGAAGCTCTCTGGAAAGGGGAAGATAAAGAAAAGTTTCATCCGAACCTATTTTCAGAGAATTATCAAGGAGTTCAAAATCAAGGAGTACTCTCCTTGCAGATTCTCCTTTCTTTTTGGGAATTTGTATGCATTGTCGCTTCATAGGGCTCCTACCTTCTGAAACTCTAAAGCTATCCTTTTGTTATTAAGTTTTCTCAATATCGAAATTGAATTTGGGACTTATTTTAATAAGGGACTTATTTCAGGAACTTTGTTTCCAAAGGCATCTTTAGACTTGAAATTATATTAAAATAGGAATTATCAATAAGCGTTCAAACAGATGGAGGGGAGTTAATCTGGCACCTGGACTGACCATATCGGAACTCAGAACTATATCACTTAGTCTACAAATAGCAACTCTATTACTTTACATAATAAGCGTTGGGGCTTTAAAGAAAAATAAATCGAAAAAAGAAGGAATAACAAAACATGGAAAAATAGTAACTGGGGGATATGCTCTTGCGATATTATCCGGCATTTACATGTTATATTCCGCTTACAATTTAATCATTGCCGGGAAAGCCCCTTCAGTTATATATATTCATGGCTTTTTTGGAACCCTAGCCCTGGCTTTTGGTTTTATCTTTGTAATTAACAGATGGAGCTGGAAAACTCTTCAAAATATGAGAATACAGCTGGCTTTATGGATACTGACCTTTAGTGGTGGGATATTGATCTATCTCACTCTTACCGGAAAATTATGAGGAAAAAAGAAAGATAAATGTATAATTACAAAAATTAAACGCGATATGAAAACAGGATATATGCACAGCTAAAAGGCTCAATCTGAAGAAGACTGAACACAGAAAAATAGGGCACTTATACCCTGCACATACCGGAAAAACCTTTAATTAGGCTGGAAAATAAAAAAAGAAGAAGAAGAATTTAAAGGATAATCTCAATATCCAGTTCTTCTGCTAGTTCCTTATACCTGTTCCTGATGGTAACTTCCGTAACCCCGGCAACATCTGCGACTTCCCGCTGAGTCCTCCGCTCACCGCAGAGAATGGATGCAATGTAAATTGCAGCTGCTGCAACTCCTGTTGGTCCTCTTCCGCTTGTAAGTTCTTTTTCTGATGCCTGCCTGAGGATCTCAACACTCTTTGACTGGACTTCTCCTTTCAGGTTAAGCCCGGAGCAGAACCTCGGGACATAGTCGATTGGGGAAGTTGGCATGAGTTTCAAGGCAAGTTCCCTGGAAATGAAACGGTAAGTCCTTCCGATTTCCTTCCTGCTGACCCTCGAAACCTCTTCGATCTCATCAAGAGTCCTCGGGACACTGCACTGGCGGCAGGCAGCATAAAGAGCTGCTGCGGCTACACCTTCAATACTGCGGCCGCGGATAAGGTTCTTGTCCACAGCTTTTCTGTAAACGACTGCCGCTGTTTCCCTGACAGTTCTCGGAAGACCCAGAGCAGAAGCCATTCTGTCCAGTTCGGAAAGGGCAAAAGCCAGGTTTCTTTCAGTTGCGTTACTTACACGAATTCTACGCTGCCATTTTCTTAAACGATAGAGCTGCGCACGGTTTTTGGAGGAGATAGACTTTCCGTAGGAATCACGATTCCTCCAGTCAATCATTGTGGAAAGCCCTTTGTCGTGGATTGTGTATGTCATGGGCGCACCCACACGGGAACGCTTCATGCGTTGATCGTGATCGAAAGCTCGCCATTCGGGCCCTTCGTCCACAAAATCGGCATCTACGACAAGTCCGCAGTCACCGCAAACGAGCTCTGCCCGCTCGTAGTCGTGAACAAGGTTCCTGCTGCCGCATTCCGGACACACGGCCTTTTCTTTCTCAAAATTTTGCTCATTTTGCTTCTCTTTGCGAGCTTTGATCATGGCACGTATTTTTTCTCTTTCAAGAGTGTCCGAATAGCGAACCCTTTCGACTTCTACCATATTATATCACCTTACAAATTAACATGACTATGTTTATGATTCCCTGCAATCTCAAGCCTGCACAATATAAATTACAGTATATATATAAAAGAAGGGATACGAAAACTTGCGGCTATAACTAGCAAAAAACATATAAACCAGTTAAAGTTAACCATAACAAAGGATTTAAATCTTCATCGACAATCAGAGATCTCACCGAATATAGACTCTTTCATTGACGAGAGCCCGAATTTCTGAATCAGGGATTTGCCTAAAGCCCCTCACTAAAAAATATGGATGGTTCACAGGTCCAAAGACACTGGCAATTGTACCAATCCGACTCAGGGCTTTGTCAACAACAACCGAATTCAACTTTGGAGGACTACCTGAGACATTATCGGGTTTTACCTCATCCCCTCTAATTATCAGGTTTTTAGGACCTGACCTGTGCAACACGGTACCGAGTCGTTTCATATCAGCCACGAATAGTTATGCCTCTCTGCGCAGGGTAGAATACCCCGGCTTCGAGTGGATTAAACTGTCAGTCCCGAATAAGAATATATATTATAGACTGAGAAGCATATGTAGTCTACGCTTATAACATATAAAGATATCGCAAGACCTATATTATACATTGATTGGAACTAAATTGAGAGAGTGAATTATAAGATACAGTTAAGGAGAACCACAAGCTTATATATTAAATGGACATTGTTGGCAACAACCAGGCCTTAGGTCTGGGGAATTATCAGACTCTAACTCCGATTAATGATCTCGTTTCAGGGAGGAGAATCATTGTCTAAGTTCGTATATTTTTTTGGAAAGGATGTAACTGACGGCAAAAGTAGTATGAAAGACCTGCTTGGAGGTAAGGGTGCAAACCTTGCCGAGATGGCAAATCTCGGAATTCCCGTACCGCCTGGCTTTACAATAACAACCGAAGTCTGTGTACTCTATCTAAAGGAAAAGAAATATTCCGCAGAACTGCTCAGACAGGTCGAAGAAGCAATCGATCGACTCGAGAAACTAAATAATAAAAAACTGGGAGACCCTGAAGATCCGCTACTTGTTTCTGTAAGGTCCGGAGCCAAAGTATCCATGCCAGGGATGATGGACACCGTCCTGAATCTGGGGCTTACGGACAAATCCGTGACAGGACTCGCAAAAAAAGTTAATGATGAAAGATTCGCTTACGACTGCTACAGAAGATTTATCGCCATGTTTGGGGACGTGGTGCTTGGAGTTGAATTCAGAAAATTCGATTCCTTAATCGAGGACACGAAAAAGGAAATGGGGATTAAGTCCGACACTGACCTCGATGCAAAAGCATTAAAAGAATTGGCAGATAGATTTAAGAAAGTAATCAAACTCGAAAAAGGATTTGAGTTCCCGCAGGACCCAAAGGTTCAGCTTCAGATGGCAATTAATGCTGTTTTTGACTCATGGAATAACCAGAGAGCCATCACCTACAGGAAACTCAATGACATTGATGACAGCTGGGGCACAGCTGTTACTGTACAGACCATGGTTTATGGGAACAGAGGAAACACCTCAGGTACAGGCGTTGCTTTTACAAGAAACCCATCTACAGGCGAAAAGAAGTTTTTCGGAGAATACCTCATCAATGCACAGGGCGAAGATGTGGTTGCCGGGATAAGGACCCCAGAATATATTAATACTCTAGGAGACAAAATCCCGGCAGCATATGCCCAGCTTGTGGATATCTGCCAGAGACTTGAAGCCCACTTCAAGGACATGCAGGACATAGAGTTTACCATTCAGGAAGGAAAACTCTACATGCTGCAGACCAGAACCGGAAAGCGCACAGCTGCTGCAGCCGTAAAGATTGCAACGGACATGGTGGCAGAAGGGCTCATAGACAGGGAAACTGCAGTAAACAGAGTAAAAGCAGAACACATTGACCTGCTCCTGCACCCGAGGATTGACCCGGAAGCAAAACTGGAAATAATTGCAAAGGGGCTTCCCGCATCTCCCGGAGCAGCTGTAGGAAAGGTAGTCTTTACTGCCGAAGCTGCTGAAGAGATGGCAGAGTTAGGCGAAAAGACAATTCTTGTCCGTACCGAGACCTCTCCGGAAGACATCGGAGGCATGGCAGCTGCACAGGGAGTCCTTACCGTGCGCGGAGGGATGACTTCTCACGCCGCAGTCGTTGGAAGAGGCATGGGCAAACCCTGTGTCGTTGGTTGCGGAGAGATCTCAATCGATATGAAGAGTGCTCACTTCATGGTAAACGGCTTCACCATCAAAGAGCACGAATATATTACGATTGATGGAAGTATCGGAAGCGTCATAATCGGGAAAGTAGACCTGATTGATGCCGAGATAAATTACGATCTGAGAAAACTCCTCACATGGGCTGACGAGATAAGAACTCTCGGAGTAAGGACAAACGCCGACAACCCGGCTGATGCAGCCCTTGCCCGCGAACTCGGTGCAGAAGGTATCGGGCTTTGCAGGACAGAGCACATGTTCTTCGGAGAAGACAGGATCCCTGCAGTCAGGGAAATGATTATGTCCGAAGACGAAAAGGCCAGGAAGAAAGCCCTCAAGAAACTACTCCCCATGCAAAAAGCAGATTTCCTCGGAATCTTCCGCAGCATGGAAGGCCTGCCTGTGACCATTCGGCTCCTTGACCCACCTCTGCACGAGTTCCTTCCTGATAAAGAAGAGCTCGATGAAAAGCTCAGGGAACTTGAAGCCTCTGGGGATTGCGGGAAAATCGATGAGATAAAAAAAGTTATCAAGCGTGTAATTTCCCTTAAGGAACTCAACCCCATGCTCGGGCACAGGGGCTGCAGGCTCGGGATCACCTATCCTGAGATCTACAACATGCAGGTACGTGCAATAATGGAGGCCGCCTGTGAAATTGCATCTGAGGGAATGGAAATTGTTCCTGAAATCATGATCCCACTCGTTGGCCTTGTAAAGGAACTCACCCTTTCCAGAGAGGAAGTCTGCAAGATGGCAGAAACTGTCATGGCTGAAAAAGGCATAAAGATCGACTACAAGGTAGGAACCATGATCGAACTGCCCAGAGCCGCAATCATTGCAGACCAGATCGCAAAGGAAGCCGACTTCTTCTCCTTCGGGACAAATGACCTGACCCAGACAACCTTTGGGTTCAGCAGGGACGACGTATCCAAGTTCGTGCCTATCTACCAGAAGGCAGGAATCCTTGAACACGACCCCTTCGCAGTCCTGGACCAGGAAGGCGTAGGCGAGATCATGAAGATCGGCATACAGAAAGGCCGCTCCGTCAAACCCAACCTCAAGATGGGAATCTGCGGAGAACACGGCGGAGAGCCGAGATCCATTGCATTCGCTCACGAAATTGGCATTGATTATGTGAGCTGCTCCCCCTACAGAGTCCCAATTGCAAGGCTTGTAGCTGCGCAGAGCACAATGGAAATGAGAAACGCAAAAGGAAAAATCTAAAATTTAAAACTCTGGCGGGATCATATCCTGCCATTTTCTTCTTTTTTTGAAAAACAACTTTTGGGAGCGTAGCGGCTAACCCGATTTAGCCTGATTCAGGACTAAATAAATCCTACCATGCTGCACTAATCCTCAAAAACCAGAAATCGAAAATTCAAAAAAAGGCTATCGAATTGCAGCAGGATCTGCCGCAATCCTTCAAGAAAGATAAATGTTCAGAAACTTCAGTATTCCCTTGCAATCATATAGTCGGCAATCTGGAGGAGAAGATCCTTTTCGGGACAGTCTTTCAGAACATCCAGTTTTGCCTTGCCTTCATTGATATATGAGATTGCAAGATTTTTCACGTAATCGAGGGACCCACATTCAGTAAGAGTCCGGACGGCTCCTTCGGTTTCTTCGAGAGTGGCTTCCCCTTTCCCGAAGATATCCAGGTTTACGCCTTTCCTGAAAGCGTCAATGACAATCAGGGTATGCTTCCCTTCCATAAGGTCACTGCCTCTTACCTTTCCGAGTACTTCTTCAGGAGAGATCATGTCCAGGACATCATCGTACATCTGGAAGCCAATTCCTATAAGGCGGCCATATTCGGATAAGGCCTCGGCAACTTCGTCAGAGGCTCCACCGAGGAGAGCACCGATCTTGGCTGCGGCTGCATAGAGGACAGAGGTTTTCTTTTCCACCATTTCGATGTACTCAAGTTCCGTCACCCGGTCCCTTGTTTCGAAGTCCATGTCAAGCCACTGCCCTTCACAGATTTCGGTACAGGTCTTTGAGAGGACATCCATGCACTTTAAAATCCTTACAGGTTCGTTATCGACCTTTGACAGGATCTCGAAAGCTTTGGAGTAGAGGGTGTCTCCGGCAAGGATAGCCCCGGCTTCACCCCATTTAACATGGACTGCAGGCATTCCCCTGCGGACGTCGTCCTTATCCATAATATCATCATGGATCAGGGTGAAATTGTGTACAAGTTCCACGGCCACTGCTGCAGGCAAAACGGACCTGAGATCGGAACCGACAGCTTCTGCTGTCAGGATTAGAACTGCCGGACGAAGGCGCTTTCCGCCGGCGTCCACGAGATAACGAGAAGCTTTGTACAGCTCCTCGGGACGGGTAATTGGAAGCAGTTCGTCAATTGCAGCATCAACATGAATACTTCTTTTTTGAATCTCATCAATAAGCATCATAAGCATCACGAGAATACAGAGGGGTTTTCATTATAGGGTTACTCTTCTATATATAACACTTCGCCGTTTCTGAGAAGGTGTACTGTATCTCCGAGTACATACCCTGCATCCTCTGCCATTTCGATGTAATGCCCGTGCATTTCCATATTCCCATGGGCAGGAATTACATGCTCAGGATTTACCATGCGCAGAAGCTCCCAGTGATCTTCCCTGTAAGCGTGCCCTGATACGTGAACATCATCATAGATCCTGCCGCCCTTCATCCTGAGTTTGGTCTCAAGAGCATAGCGGTTTGCCTGAGTCATTGGGCTCGGGATCACATTTGCTGAGAAAATGATCCTGTCTCCGGGGTCGATTGTGTAAGGCGTTTCCCCGTTTGCAACCCGAACGAGAATGGAGCCTGGCTCTCCCTGGTGTCCCGTAACAATAGGAAGATACTTGTTCTTGCCTTCCTGCATGATGCGCTTGAATGCCCTGTCGACATCTTTTCTCATGCCGTAAATCTCCACATTGGAGGGCAGTTCAAGGTAGCCGACATCTCTGGCTGCACTCACATAACGTTCCATGGAACGCCCCATAAGCACCGGAATTCTCCCCATTTCCTCGGCAGCCTCGATAATTGCTTTTAGCCTGGCAATGTGAGAGGCAAAAGTTGTAACAATCATGCCCACATCGGACTCTTCTGTCCCGAGCAGTACATCCCTGACCATGTCCTTTGCAATCTGTTCCGAGGGGGTCTTTCCTGAGCGTCCTGCGTTCGTGCTTTCGGTAATCATTGCAATGACCCCTTCCCTTCCGAGGGATTTGAAGCGCTCGAAGTCAGGAGCATCACCCATAGTAGGAGTCCTGTCCAGCTTGAAGTCGCAGGCATAAAGGACCGCCCCTGCAGGAGTGTGCACAGCTGCAAGTACACAATCGATAATACTGTGCTGGACCCTGATGAATTCTATGGAAATATCTTCCGTAACCTGATAGGTCCCACCTGCCTGTAAAGGAATAACCCTGTTGCAGACCTCGAACTTGCGCTCAGACTCAATCTGCTGTTTGATGATAGCTGCAGTATAGGGGGTAGCAAGTATAGGAGCATTGTACCTGTGGGCAAGCTTCGGAATCGCGCCTACGTGGTCAAGGTGCCCGTGAGTACAGACGATTGCCCTGACAGTCCCATTGATTTCTTTCATGATAGTATCATCAGGGATTGCACCCATCTCGATCAGTTCAAGAGAATGCATCTTGTCAATTTCAACATCTTCATGGATTTGAACCCGGTCAAGCCTGAGCCCCATATCCAGAATGACAATATCTTCACCTATAATGATAGCAGTCATATTGCGGCCCATTTCATTATAGCCGCCGACTGCAACAATTCCTATTTCAGTCATATTTTTTAACCTCTTATTTAATTTTTTTAATTTTCATCCTTGTGAAACCGAAACCTCAAAAAGAATCAGGTAACGGTCTTAAATCAATGACCATGAATGTAAACGGTATAGTAGAGAAGTATAGAATCATCTTTAGAAAAGTCACTTCTAAAAGCTACCTCTTATACCCTTGAAGAAATCCTCTCCTGGATGAAATGCACCAGGCTGCAGTCCCTAGCAGGATAATGCCACTTTAAATATATATTTGTTTCATTATACAAATATTTTGATCTGCCAGAACTTCCGGAAACTACCTCTGATCCTGTTCTCATGTAATACAGATTTTCAAAAGGCTTTCCGACCCATTGAGAGATTTCCAGAGCCGAACTTGATCCACAGGCACATTCAGTATCCTTCCTTAGTCACAACTATTTCTCAAAAGGCCTGATTCCAAACATACTCCGAATTAAGGGTAAGCTTTTACCTTTAAATGACTTTACTAACCTATTTTCTATATTTCAATAATCTAGATTATATATTCCAATAATCTAGTTTATATATTCCAATGATTTGTCTTCATACTCCAATGACTTATTTCCTGAATTCCAGTATTTTCCAGATTCCAGTTGATCAGGTATGGAACTCACTTCAATACTTGTCTAAATGATTTGTTTACAATTGATCCCTTATTCCAGTTGATCTTATGAACAATTCCTGATTTAATGAATCTGATACGTGACCTTTAATTAAACAATTCCATAAATGACTCTAATGAACGATTTAAAGAAATTGATTATTAAATCAAGATTTAAAGAACCAATTCTTTGAGTTGGTCCTGAATTGATGATTTTAAGGAGTGTATTTCAAGGAAAAATTAACCCCAATTAATGTTTCGAAGGTCTTTACCCCGGGAAATTGATCTTCAAACTAAGAATTTCATGAGGTAGTTCTAAGAGTTAATTTCTAAATTAAGGATCTTAAGGAGCGATCCCTGCTTTGCTTAATGAAGGTAATTTGACATTGAGTCCTATTCAGCTAAGTTCTATTCTGGTAATTATACTTATCTGAATTACCAGAAAAATTAGCTCTTTATTTCCACGATGTTATAGTATTTCACGATGTTAAAGTAAACTGACAGCTGCTCTGCCAATTTGTTATGTATGATCTTTGCTTTGTAGAGGATCTTACCGCAGTACTTACCTGCAAATCCCAGTAAAACTGCTTCCATTGTTCCAGACGGAATCATGATAACTCTGGTATTCTCATGCAGTCTTAATAAACGGCGTTCTTTTACTCTTCCGGTATACCTAAAGGGAAACAAAGCTAATTACTTTTTCCCTGATTAAGAGTTCAGAGAGATAAATAAGTTCTCAGGTTAATATTGACTAATATTAACTATTTTCTTTTGAGACATTACTTCCGTTTTACGTATAAACATTGTCATGGAATAAATCTGTAATCGAACAAATATGTAATCGAACAAATATGTAATCGAACAAATATGTAATCGAACAAATATGTAATCAAATAAATCTGTAATCGAACAAATATGTAATCGAACAAATATGTAATCAAATAAATCTGTAATCAAATAAATCTGTAATCAAATAAATCTGTAATCGAATAAATCTGTAATCGAATAAATCTGTAATGAGCTGTGCAGGCAGATGAAGGATAGAAGGAAGGGATGATGAAATGATTACAGTCCCTCTTTTCCTTTGATTAAAGTGCATTTTTGCGTAAAGAATAATCTTTTACATTAAAACCGCGCTGCCCAAGGTATTCGAGTGTCCATCCGGTGACAACAACCGGCGCATTATGCAGGTCCTGGATGTTTGCACAGCCGCAAAGAAACATTGCAGCCCTGAACTCATCCAGCATGTGGGAGAGGACACTGACAACCGAATCTTTTCCTTCAAGAGAAGGTCCCACAAAGGGCAGGGCTGCACTTGCCGCACTGGCTCCCAGAGCGAGGGATTTTGCAATATCAAGCCCGGTTCGGACTCCACCTGTTGAGATAATCGGGAGGGAGACCCTGGATTCTATTAAGCTGGCAACAGTAGGAATTCCAAAGTCCCAGAAAAGTTCCCCGAGACGTTCGGAAACCGAATCCCTGCTTTCTTTTGCCCTGTAGACCTCGACTCCTGCCCAGCTGGTGCCCCCAACTCCTCCGACATCAATTGCAGAGACTCCGGCTTTCTGAAGGAGAAGGGCATCTTCCCTGGAAATGCCTGCTCCGGTCTCTTTCACAATCACGGGAGTTTTGAGCATAGAACATAGTTCAGTAATCATATCCAGGCAACCGGTAGCATCCCTGTCCCCTTCGGGCTGGATGGCTTCCTGTAAGAAATTCAGGTGAATGGCAAGGGCATCGGCATCAATCATTTCGATGAGTTTTTCTACCCCTTCAACCCCGTACTGGCGAATCTGGGCAGCCCCAACATTTCCGTAGACAAAGGCTTTCGGAGCTTCATCCCTTACAATCCTGAAAGAGTCCTCCTGAGCAGGATCGTCAATTGCAGCTCTCTGGCTGCCAACCCCTATCCCGACTCCCAGCTCTTCGGCTGCACCCGCAAGTGCAGCATTGATAGGGATGGTATCAGGGTGCCCTCCTGTAATAGATGCAATCAAAAATGGAGCTTGCATGCGTTTACCAAGGAAGTCCACAGAAAGGTCGAGCTCATCCATGTTTAATTCAGGAAGCGCCCTGTGGATTAGGGTCACATCTTCAAAACCCGAACTGGCCCCCCGGGCTTCAACCGGGCTTTCAGCACAGAGCTTCAGGTGTTCTATCTTTCGCCTTGAGGTAGTATTGATCATACTTCATACCCTTTTATCCGGACTGATCCTGGTCCCTATGGATTCCCCATTTAAGAACCTGTAAATGTTATCCGCTTTTCCTGCATTGAATATATGTGAAGTGATACTAGAATTTTTGCTAAGTTCCAGAAGTTCCAGCACCTTCCCGAGCATTCCACCTGTAACATCGGTACTTCCCGAACCCCCGATACATTGCCGAAATTCCTCAAAGTTGGCAGGAGTGATCTCAGGCACCGGTTTTCCATCCTTATCAAGCACCCCATCCTCAGCCGAGCCCAGCCCGAGCCTGGTGATCCCGAGTTCCTTTGCCAGATAAGGAACTATCTGGTCTCCCGAGAGGATACAGGTCCCGAGTTCAAGATCCATAACAACGTCTCCGTGCAGTACGGGGACAAAGCCTTTTTCGAGCATGATTTTTATGCTGTCAAGGTACATGCTCTCTATCCTCCCGTTTCTGCAAACGGTACAGCCCATTGGATGCACAGCAATAGCCATAACTCCGAAACTGTTCAGAGCATCCACTACCCTTGAGGCGAGTTTCTTTACGGATTCATGTGTTACAATTGCCCCCTCAGGGTCAAAAGTCCTGTCAAGCCCGTATTTTTTGGCATAGGTATGCCCAAAAGAGCCAGCCCCATGTACAACAATCATTTTTCCCCGGAAGCCTGAAACTTCCCGTGCAATCCTGAGAAGGTCAGCCTCTTTTACAACCCCTTCATTTGCGCCTTTGTCAGTAATGGCGCTGCCTCCGAGTTTAAGGATAACAGATTCGGTTGAAGCGTTCATTATATCACTCGATACCTTTTTAAATAGCTTTCAGTCGATCTAAGGATTAATCTGCGACAGTATTAAACCGTGAATAATTAAACGGGAATAATTAAACGGGAATAAATAAACGGGAATAATTAAACGGGAATAATTAAACGGGAATAATTGTTATTAAATGCTCCATCCGACCTTTAAACACACTTTTTTTGAAAAATCCGTAAAGATTCCGGAGCGTTTTGATTTCGGAGAATATAGGTATTTCCTTTGCAGGAAAACCCACGGGAGTTCCTTAAGGCTCAGTCGACCTTCAGTCCCTGTTCCGTGGGTTTTGTAATGGTGACCTTACCTCCTGCGTTTGCAATGGCTTCAGCTACCTGTATGGACTTTTGAGGTGCCGTAAGTGCAACCATACAGCCGCCACCTCCGGCTCCCGTAATCTTTGCCCCGAAGGCTCCTGCTGCCCTTGCGGGATAGATTAAACGTGAAAGCTCAAGGATATTTACCCCAAGAGCATCAAGCAGGCCCTGGTTCACGTTCATGAGCCTGCCAATAGAAGCATAGTCCCCTGAAAGCACAAGGGGTTCTCCAATTAGGGAGATTTTGCCAATAGAAGCCATAAGAGGTTCAATCAGCTCAGGGTAGCTATCATGAAGCTGCCTTACATTTGCTACAAGCTCTTTTGTGGAAGAAAAAACTCCGGTATCCCCTATCACAATTCCGCAGTCAGGTGTTTTTAACTTTCTACGCTCCGGGATGGTGACAACCCCTCCGAAAGTAGAAACATAGGTATCGGTAGGGCTTGCTGAACCCTGTACCCGGATCTCGATTTCATGCCCAAGTTTTGCAATCTCTTCAAGGGAGAGGCCACATCCAAACAGTTCATTTAGAGCGCCTATGCTTGCAATTGTTACCGCAGCAGACGACCCGAGCCCTGAACCCACAGGGATATCGGAATCAACAGTCAAAAAGACGCCTTTTATGGGTACAAATTCCCCCATTTTTTCAATAACTGCAGAAACATAGGGATGTGTTTCAAAATCAATCCCTGTTCGACCAATTTGTGACTGGATAACTATGGAATTGTTTAACTCTACCCTCACCCGGGTCCTCAACTCTACCGCACATGCTATTGCGGTTTCTCCGTAAACAACCGCGTGCTCTCCGAAAAGATAGATTTTGCCGGGCGCAGAACATGAAACCATATTATCCCTCAAAAATGTTCAAGTTTTGTTGAATTTGAGTATGTAAAGTTTTGTTGAATTTGAGTATGTAAAGTTTTGTTGAATTTGAGCATGTAAAGTAATGAACTTTATCCTCGGAGAGGCTGACCATAAGTAAAAGTAAAAATTATATAAAAAAACTTATCCCGGCATGAACTTTATCCCGGGTGTTTTCTGCATAATAAAAACAAGCATACTTCATTTTTCGTAAGATATGTCTTTACTCCACAATAATCGCAGCATACCCGACAACTGCACTCAGATCTCCTGAAACGTCTCCGCTGTTTGCATATTTAAGTAGAGTTGCCCTGGACCCTCCGAGCTTTTGGGAAGCTGAAAGCATTGCTGCAATAGGCCCATATCCGCATACTGAAGCATTTCTTCGCTGGAGCCGGTCATACATGCCTGAGACATTGAGATTCAGGATAGCATCTATAACTTCGGTATCGGTTTCCCTTGCGCGTTCTGCAGTTTCGTAATGAGTAAAATCACTGGACGCTATGATAACCGCACGTTTCCCGCTTTCGGAAACAAGGTCAGCAACAAGGTTTCCCACCTCAACTGCTGTTTCTTCGTCCTGCATACCCATGCAAATAGGAAGAATTTTAAAATTCCGTCCGAAACGGTATTGAAGAAAAGGAAGCTGGACTTCAATAGAGTGCTCGTATGTGTGCCCCAGTTCATCTGCATCAACGATGCTCCCGAGAAATCCTTCTGCAAGTTCGAGATCAACATCAATAGTTCCCAGAGGGGTTTTCCACGTTTCTCTGGATACTGATACTGGCGAACCGTACCCTGTATGGTTGGGGCCGAAAAGGATATAGGTATCGGCTTCAGGAAGGGTTGCATAAACATGTGCAGCCACTTTCCCGGAATAGATATACCCGGCATGCGGGCAAACAGCCCCAAGGACTTCTCGTTCTCTGAACTCCAGACCTTCGAAACATCGTATAAGTTCTTTCTCCAGATTATCACAATGCAGGGGATAGAACTGCCCTGCAACTGCTGGTTGTCTCATTTCCAATCACCCATAATATAAGATATGGGCAATTTGTATAAACCCTTGCAGTATGCAGGACGGATGTTCCGGAATCAGAGAGGAGTTTCGAAATCAGTCATCTCGTAATTGAAGGGGGTATTATTGAGTCTGGATACTTCCCTTGCAACCAGCCAGTAGACAAGAGAAAGGGCTTTTCTACCCTTATTGTTGGTTGGGATTACGAGATCCACATTTGAGGTCAGGTTGTTGGTGTCACAAAGTGCGATCACAGGCACCCCAATGCTTGAAGCTTCCTTCAGGACCTGGGCATCTCCGGCCGGATCGGTTACAATTATAACATCCGGTTCAAAGAAACCATGCATCTGCGGGTTTGTAAGAGAACCTGGAATAAACCTTCCGAGCATTGCCCTTGTGCCAAGTGCCCTTGAGAACATTCTGGCGGGGTGCTGCCCATACTGCCTTGAAGATACTACAAGGAGTCTGGAAGGGTCATAGTGAGACAACAATTTTGATGCAGCTCTGACTCTTTCATCTGTGGACTGGATATCAAGTACGTATAACCCGTCAGTTCTGACCCTGTATACGAAACGCATCATATCCTGAGTCTTCTGCTGGGTCCCGATATGAACACCTGCTGCCAGGTATTCGTCAATAGATACAAGGGATGTAGCTCCCTCTTTGGGAGAAACTGCTTCTTCCCCCGATTCTACAGGTACAGATCCGGTCTTTGCTGCGGCTTCCTTTTCAGGTTTTGCTTCAGCCACGACATTTTCTTCAGGCAAAGGCTGCTCTCCGGTTTCCTCCTGCCCTGTCTGCTCAATTTCCTCCATAAAGTCACCTCATATATAGAATCAACAATAAAACGCATTCAGCATCTGAAATGTATCCCATTACGTTTTTAGCTTTTCTTACGTTTGACCGTTATAGGAATAACTCCGGCCTTCAACTCTGCAATGGCTACACCCAGGGGGTCCAGCCGCCCGTCATCTTCAACCAGGACAGGAGCCCCCATTGCTATCTGCAATGCTCTTGCACCAACAATTCGTGCACGCTCGAACCGGGTATATTTTTCCTTAACCAACAGATCACCCTGAAACTTAAAAACGCTCCGATGAGTTCCGATAATCGAGAAGCATGATAAATTTGATATTCAGTACATACACCTGAAAACCAGTGCCCTTAAAAAGGGAAGTGGGACCGCTGAGATTCGAACTCAGGTTCCGGCGTCCCGAACGCCGAAGGATGGACCAAGCTACCCTACGGTCCCTTACTGGTACGGTGAAAGAACGTCAACAAGTTCGACATGGCTGAGGAACATTCTGCGGCAGCAGTAACGGGTGATCCCGAGATCATCCATTACTGTAGCAGCGTCTTCGCCATCGTTGACGCGTCTTTTGTACTCATCCCAATAGTTAGAGATTACTTTTCCACATGAGAAACATCGGACTGGGATCATAACTGTCCTTACCTGTAAGATTTCTGGTATTTAGCCCTTGCTCCAGGCCCACCAAAGTTCTTTGATTCTTTCTGCCTGGAATCGCTTACAAGTAAACTGCGGTCGTAGGTTGCGAAGTTGTCTCTGATGATTGTGTCATTTGTCCATTCCACAATCCCACGAGCAACAGCGGTCCTTACCGCATTAGCCTGCCCGACGATTCCGCCGCCCCGAACATCGACATTGATGTCAAGCCCGGAAACTACTTCATTTCCTGCGATTAGCAGAGGTTCGGAGATCTTCATCATTGCAAGCTCAGGAGTATAGAGCTCGAGTGGAATTTTGTTGATCCTGACCTTACCGGTACCTTTCATGACTGTTGCACGTGCAGTTGCAGTCTTGTGCTTTCCAGATGAATTAACTACTTTGACCATGAGGACTCACCCATTAGAACTTTGAACCCATTTTCTGGCTCACTTCACCAAGCTCCATGTACTTGTTGGAACTCAGAAGCCTCATGTCGGCATCTGCGATGGCGATCGTTTCAGCACCCTTAAGTTCATAGGGGACACCTACATAGACTTTGAGCCTGGACATTGCATCCTTGCCTCTTGATTTCTTATAGGGCAGCATGCCACGAATAGTCCTCTTCAGGATGCGGTCCGGACGCTTCGGGAAGTAAGGCCCGAATTCCGTTGCACCCCTTTCTCGGGTCTCCCGGTACTCTCTAAGTGTGGCTGCCCTTGCGCCAGAAATGATGGCTTTTTCGGCATTTATAATATAAACCTTTTCGTCTCCTGAAAGCAACTGTTTTGCAACTGTACTTGCAAGACGCCCCAGAATAAGTCCATTTGCATCGATAACCGTCATCTTGTCACCTCAGCGGAAAATCCGGATACCGGACCCTTTTGGATTTGCTTCCATGATCTCCTCGAGACTCAGGCACTTGCCGCCGGCTTCAGTTATTTTTTCAACTGCGGATTCGCTGAATGTTACAGCCGCAACCGTAACAGAATGATCAAGGAGACCTGCACCCAGGACTTTTCCGGGGATAAGCAGGACATCATCTTCAGCAGTGTGCCTGTTGATCTTGCTTATATTCACAGCCGCATAGTTTCTGGACGGCGCCTCAAGACGTTTCGCTATATCCTTCCAGATGGGGGCAGAATCTCCATTTGCCCTCTCTTTCAGGGTAAGAATCAGGGAAACGATTCTTGGATTTGTTTTTCTTACTAGTTTTACCAGTGATTTTTTACCCAATGTATGTCCCTCCGCAAGATTAGTATGAAATCTCACTCACGCGGAAAAAAATTCCCTATCGCGTTCGAACATCGCTATAGCTGCCGCAACTCTGAAGTTAGGGGCAGCAAATTAAAGATCAAGCGATTAGTCGGATGGTATGATGTGAATAACATTTCTAGTACATAAAGATTATGCGTAATCTGAAGAACCAGGAACAACCATGGAAACCTTCCCAAGTATCCCCTCTATTTCGCATCCGAACTTTCTTGCCACAATAAGTGCCACTATCCGGATATCCACAAGATAAGCAAGCCTATCCTGCATGGAATTGATTTCGGAAACAAGCCGTTGTCTGTTCACGCCCGTATCCGCGGAAACGAAATCAAGGATTTGTTCAAAGGATATTTCTTCCCTGTGACGACCTGCAGAAGATTTATCTGGTTTTCCGGGTTTCCCGTTGAGTTTAAGAAAATCTTCTGGCGGTTTAAAAGCATGGGGAAGCCGGACACTCTCAACATCAAAACAGGGTAAAAGTGCACCGTCCTTAAGGGAAAGCAGGCCTGCTTCAAGGGCGCGGCCCTTTACCTCAGAAGCAGTCTTCGGGGAAAACCATTTCAGGTCAAAGGCAAGGGAAAACTCAAAGTCTTTTTCCGGGAGAGAACCGGTAAGATTTTTTTTAAAAGGGGCCGAAACAACACGTTTAAGTTCTTCCATTCATGAACCTCGAAAAATAACTGCGCTGGGAGGGACAGTATAGTATATAATTCCCACAGGGCGCAGTTTCACATTTGAAGAATTCCGGAAAAAATTGAATGTCTCCGGCACAGAAATGAAATTTAAGCCTGTACCGAAGTGAAATGTTTTTCGGAATATTTTTTACTACAATTTACTGATGAACGAATTCAGAGGGTCACAAGCTTGGCATTGATGATTCCAGGGACCTGCCTTACCTCTTCAAGGATTGCATCAGAGACATCGACATCCACGTTAAGGACCATCATGGTAACGCCTCCGACTTCTGCCCTTCCGACCTGCATGCCTGAAATGTTGATGTTGTTTTTACCAAGAACCATACAACAGGGTCCGATAACATTCGGTTTGTTAATGTGCTTGGCAAAGATCATACGGCCTGCGGGGAAGATGTCTACACTGTCATCATCAACGGAAACAATCTTGGGCTCATCTCCAACAACAGTTCCGGCAACCAGCTTCGCAGTTTCTCCGCTGGTGAGCCTGATACTGACAGTTGAAGAATACTCTTCTGCAGATTCGGACTTGCTTTCCACTACTGCGATCTTTCTGGACTTCGCAAGGATAGGAGCATTGACGTAATTTACCCCGGAACCGAGAGCCATTTCAAGCAGCCCTTTGAGGGCAGAGACTGTAAGGGGTCTGGTGTCTTTTCCGGAAATTTCCCCATTGTACGCGATTTCTACCTTTTCGTAATTGCCGTCTACAAGCTGCCCTGCAATTTTACCCATGAGCTCTGCGAGCCTGATGTATGGAGCAAGGACTGCCATAGCTTCGGGCTTCACCGAGGGGATATTGATTGCGTTCTTTGCAAGCCCGCCAGTAAGGACGGAGACTACTTCCCTGGCGATGTCGATTGCAACATTAACCTGAGCTTCCTGTGTGGAGGCACCGAGATGCGGAGTTACAATGACATTGTCAAATTTCAGAAGAGGATTGTCAAAAGGTGGTTCCTCAACAAAAACATCTAAGGCTGCCCCGCCGACCTTTCCACTTTCAAGGGCTCTTGTAAGGGCTTCTTCGCTGATGATGCCGCCGCGGGCACAGTTGATGATCTTGACCCCTGGCTTCATGAGGGCGAACTGCTCGTCATCAAGGATATTTCTGGTTTCCTTGATAAGTGGAGTGTGCACTGTGATGTAGTCAGCCTCTTTTGCAATTTCATTAACTGTAGCCAGCTTGACTCCGAGTTCGGCAGCCCGCTTCTCGGAAATGAAAGGGTCATACCCCATAAGGTTCATCTCAAGCCCTGAAGCCCGCTTTGCGACTTCAGACCCGATTCTTCCGAGCCCTACAACTCCCAGTGTCTTGCCCTTGACCTCAATGCCCGTGAACTTGTTGCGCTTCCATTCCCTGGATTTCAGGGAAGCGTTTGCCTGAGGGATATTCCTGGACATCGACATCATCATAGCAATTGTGTGCTCTGCTGCCGAAATCATATTTCCTTCGGGAGCGTTGGCTACAATGATTCCTTTCTTGGTGGCTGCGTCAACATCGACATTGTCGACTCCGACTCCTGCCCTTCCGATAATTTTCAGGCTGTCAGCAGCCTCGATGACTCTCTGAGTAACCTGAGTGCCGCTGCGTATTACAAGGGCATCGTAGGCCCCGATCTTTTCCACCAGCTCGTCTTCGGAGAGACCGGTACAAACGTCAACAGTAAAATATTCTTTCAGAATCTCCAAACCTTCATTGGAGAGTGAGTCGCTGACCAATACTTTCATGTTAATTTCTCCAGATAAATACGATAAATGTGAGATGCTAAATTTTAACAAAGAATACCAATCAACTTAATCACACTTAAGCATTATCACATGTTTTTAGAGACGGATTTTCCTAATATTAGGATCTTTAAAGCTCCACTCCACACGATTAACCTACAAGCCTTATAATTCCGATCTTCGGTTCGTAACACTGCCCTCCCGAAAGAAGGGAACGGACAACTTCTTCTACTAACTCTTCAGGGACGCCTCTTGAGATTGCGGCATCTACAAAACTAGCGTAATCAACTCCCTTGCCTCCACCCATTTCCCTGAGCAGCTCAAGTACGAACTCCTTCTGGTCAGCCTTGGCTCCTGCAGGATCTTCGGATTCGAAGTTCAGAGCGCTGAGACCTTCCCGGATAGAAGCCCTGAGCTGTTTAGCAAATTCCTGAGGGGCGCGTTCCCTTTCAAGGGCAATGGATATCCCTTCCGCAAGCTCTTCGGAAATTCCTCTCTCAAGCAGGTATTCCCTGAGTGTTTCCCCATGGTATCCGCATGCGAGAGCATCCGAAAAAGCCTCAAGCCTGTCAACGGCCTGTTCTGCAGTATCCACAACCCACCTATTGCGGAGCTCTTCGTCTACAACGTTTGCCTCTTCTGCCCGGATTGAGATAAAAACAGAGCCCGGTTCGGGTTCGTAAATTCTGGCTTTTCCGGTAAGTGCTATGAAAGCAGGGACCTGAACCGTTGAAAAGAAAATGGAAGCATCAGGCTGAAACTGCCCTGCATATACCGTAAAAGCTCCCGTTGGGTCAACTATCCGGGCTTTCCACATTTCATTTTGTGTACCTATGCTGTCGAGTTCGGTAAGCACACCAATTGCAAAGACACGGTTGAGAATAAGCCCCAGAGGGCTGATAAGCAGGTTGGGGGATTTTGAATCAGCTGTTTCGGACGCGGATCTTGCCGATTTCTCAAGCTCCCTGCAGGCTTCAAATTCTTTTGCAAAAACCCTTTTTGCAACTTCTCTCTTAAGCAAGGATTATCCCTCCCCCGGAAACCTCTGAACCCGGTTCCTCTTCATCCTGCCCGAGCCTGTGTAATAATTCAACAACTCTAACAGCGAGGTCATCTTCGGGCACCCAGGCACTTTCTGCAACAAAAGAAATTCCATACTCTCCCTTTGAAGAATTCCCGCGTACTGCCAGGTAACGGCCGGTAAGGAACCGTCTCAGGTCTTCATAGACCGCGTCTTTAGAAATATCAGAAAACATGAGCTGTTCGGCTTCCTCAAGGGTCTTCCCGTAGATAGATTCTGCAAGTTCCCTTGGAAACATGACTGACATAGCCCCTGTCCCATCATCCAGTATAGCCTTAATTCGCATATCTCTTACGCCTTCCACCTTGCCATGTGCCCTGCAATTTGATTTCTGGACCACGCGACTGCACTCCGGACAGCGGGAAATGATTCCAGAACCCGGTCGGACTGAAACAACATTGCCTGCAGCAGCTATATCGAACATACTGTCTCTTGAGTCTATTTCTTCTATTTTAAAGGGGGCAGGGTCTTTTGCTGCGGACTCGAAAGTAAAAGCAAGACTTTCAGCTTCTTCAGACCCGACTGAAGAGACTTTAGTACTGCTGAGGATATTGATCGAAGGCATTCCCCTGAACATGCGGATCTGGGCCCCTTCTATCCTGATTATGCTTCCTATGTCAATGCCCGGAAGTTCAACCCAGGCGCTGAAAGGCAGCCTGCCGGTCTCATCCGCAAGCACGCCGGAAATCACTTTAGACTGCTTACCCCTGACCAGAACTTCTCTGTGAGAAAGCTGAAGTACACAGGCTACGGTTCTAACGGAAAAATCCGCAGCACCGATATCAATCAATTTTTTTGCGGGACTTTCGGAAAGTTCGGAAAGCGGAGGGAGTGAAGAGTCAGAAACTTTAGATACCAGAGATTGCTCCCCTATAGAAAGCCTTATCCTGTTCTGCCAGAGGCGAGTATAGGCGTTCCTGACATTGATAACATCTCCAACCGAGCCCGGCAACTCCCTCCATGAGGAAAACATGACAGACCCCGTTTCGTCTGCAAGAACTCCGGTATACAATCTGGAAGGCCCCTCATGCGCCCCTTCCTGAGGGCGAAGTGCCTTTTCCCCTAGATCCAGGATTCTGCCTGTTATTTCAAAATTTTTAAGGGAAGCTGAAAGGTCTTTTACCTTCAGGACTTTCCTTTTTCCACCAAACTTTCGAAGGATACTCTCCTTTGCAACTTCCGGAGGTACGCGAAAAGCAAGAAGTTTATCGAATTCTGCCCGGATGCCACTCTTTTCAAGGTCTCCAAGCGCCCTGGTTAGCTCTTCAAGTTGGGGCGCAATTTTTTCATCCATTTTAAGCCTCCATTCGAGACAAGAATAAAACAATTCAGATATAAGGGTTTCAGGTTTTACTTTAGATATATGGGTTTTAGGTTATACTTTATGACTGCAGTCATTTACAACTGCGAGCATTTCGAGCATTTATAGGTAGTCAGGTTTCAAGACTTGATATTTTCGAAATCTGATAAGTAGGAATACTCAGTCCATCATAAAGATAACTTTTGGAAATCATTAACTGTTAGTTTAAACAAACTTCGCTTCTGTAATCTTTTAGATATTACTTTTCAAGGATGATTGTTCAGAACTTGTGATTCCAAAGATATATCTTTTCAGGACAAAATTGTTTTCCTGATAAAATATTGAAAGAATTAGCTCTGAAAAACAAACAAGATACATTCCTGAAAAAGAGATAAGATCCGTTCCTGAGAAACAAAGGAAATTCGGAAAAGAGGAAATTAACGGTTTCTAAAATGATAAAAACGAATGAAAGAACCATAACGAAATGGAAGAGTAAAAGGGGAACTAAAGATGGAAAGAATGAAAGAAAGGAATTTACAGGTATTAAAAATAGTAGCAACGGCATTTATTCTGGCAGTCATATGCACATGCTCTGCCGTTTCTGCAGCAAACTTAAACGTGGATTCTGAAGCAGAAGGAGGCTATACCACAATACAGGCTGCAGTGGACGCCGCAAAAGCCGGAGATACTATTTTTGTAAGCCCCGGGACTTATGTTGAAAACCTCAAAATAGACAGGCAGGTGAGAATCTGGTCTGACTCGAGGAACCCTGAAAATACGATTGTAAAGGCAGCTGACCCTGCAGAAAGTACCGTAGAAATAACTGCGGAAAGGGTAACTTTCAGTGGATTTGGGGTAGAGGATTCAAAGAAAGCCGGAATTTTGCTTACAGGAGCCAATAACTGCTATATCAACAATAACAGAGCCAGCAACTCAGAATACGGGATTCTGCTGCAGGAAGCGGGAAATAATAACATAAACGGCAACACCATAACCCTGAATGAAATAGGGATCAGGCTCGAAGGCTCGGACTCAAACACGATCCAGGACAACCTCGTTGCTTATAATTACGGTTTCGGGATCTCCCTTGAAGAGAGCCGCAGGAACATTATCTTTAATAACTACTTCAAAAACGCAGAAAATGTAGAAGAAAACACCGTAAACGCAGACAACATCTGGCAGAGTACCCTCTCAACCAAAAGTAACCTTGTCCGGGGCCCTTATATTGGCGGTAATTTCTGGGCAGACCTTGAAGGGACCGGTTACAGTGAAACCTGCGTGGATGGAAACAGCAATGGAATATGTGATGTCTCATACGAGGTAACCGGAGGCGGATCCGATAACTCCCCACTTTTCCCGAAAGTTCCAAATGCTGTCACATCCCTCGAAAACAAACTGGATGCTGAAGCTTACGAGCAGGGCCTGGCAGACAGAGAAGGCGCAGGAAATGAGACTGGAACCCCTGTAGAAGAACAGACAGAAGAAAACGAAACCGCAGGGGAAGGAAATGAAACTAATGAAACAGAAGCTCCAGAAGAAAACGGAGCTCCTGGACCGGGTCTTGGATTTACAGTTCTGGCGGCAGGAGCGGCTTATATCCTGAAGCGGAGAAGGTAACAATAACAGTAATATAAAAATAGAAAACAGGAGAGGAAGCAGAAGGGACAGTTTTTTGTCCTTCTTCTTTTCCCTGTACTTTTCATTTTTCTGTACTTTTCATTTTTCTGTACTTTTCATTTCCCTGAATTATTTGTGGGCAAAATAAGCCACAACTTGTTCTCCATCTACGGCATCAATTCTACAGAATCCGAATCTCTCGAACTGGACGATGTTGTCAAGTTCGGCTGCAATCCCGTGTTCTCCCATTCCTTCGATATCGCCTTCGGGCCCTCGGACTTTAACAGAAATTCCGTCAACAGGAGCCCAGTGGAGGATCTTTGCTTTTGCTTTTTTAAGGGCTTCAAGAGAAACATCAGAGCTTTTTGCTTGAAGTGGGGAAAGGGAAGTGATTTCGATATTACAGAAATCTTTCAAGCGGAGGACAGAGCCCACTTCAAGTTTTTCGACATCGTCCTTACAGACAAGTACCTTATTTTCTACGGCAATTTCCCTTACACCTCTTGCATGATCAGTGGGGTGGAGCGGAAGTTTAGCAACTGCAGGCTCTGAATCTGTAATTTCCAGTTCTACCGGGTCCCAGACAAAGAAGTACCTGTTTGCAATAGGGTCCACGATTTTACGGTTTTCGGCATACAGAGATTCCATGCTTATACTCACGTCAGTCATCCCGACTCCCATTTCGATCAGGAATTTCTTTAAGGCTTCAGCCCTTATCCCGCGACGCCTGATTGCCCGGATTGTTGGCAGGCGGGGGTCATCCCAACCGCTGTATTCTCCGGATTCAATGGATTTGCGCAGGGTACTCGTGCTGAACTTTCCGAACTCGTGAATCTTGACCCTACCCCAGTGGGTGGTCTTCGGGTATGTCCAGCCGAAGTATTTGTAGATGTAGCCCTGCCGCTTTTCGCTGTCCATAAGGTCTTTGCCCCGGATGATATGTGTCATGCCGAGTTCATGGTCTTCGATAGCGCCTGCAAAGTCCAGGAGAGGCCAGACAACGTATTTGTTTCCGATTTCAGGGCGGGGATGGGACATTTTTCTAATCCTGAATGCACCCCAGTCCCTCAAAGCAGGGTCCTTATGTTCGATATCGGTCTTGATCCGCAGCACAGCCTGCTGGTCTTCATATTCCCCGGCAAGCATCTTTTCCCAGTGCATGAGGTTTTCTTCAGGGCTTGTGTCCCTGTGCGGGCAGGCCTGTTTAGCATCCTTGAACTGTTTGAAGTCCTCCCCTTTACAGAAACAGACGTAGGCTTTCCCCATCTCAATTAGCTTTTTTGCATAATCATAATACATAGGGAAATGGTCAGAGGCATAGACAACCTGGTCAGGCACAACTCCGAGCCATTTGAAGTCGTCCAGATACCAGGTATAGGCTTCAAGCATGGGGCGCTTTATATCAGGATCGGTATCGTCAAAACGCAGGATAAACTTGCCTTCATAGATCTTTACGTACTCGGAATTGACTACCATGCCCCTTGCGCTGCCCATGGTCCCGGGCCCGTTGGGGTTAGGGGCAAAGCGCATTACGACTTTGCCGGTCTCTGCCCCTTCAAGGGGTTTTAAACCCTTGTCAGGCTCTTTTTTTACACTCAGGGCTTCTATGAGCTCCGGAGCAATTTCCGACAGCCGGGCTTCCCAGGCTTCAGGGTTTCCATTAGCAATTTCTGAAACAATAGCTTCAAGTGCCGCAGAGACGGCATTGGGATCGGCCCTTAGCTGAGGGTACTCCCCCATTACCTTGCCCATTACAGCTTTTGGCTGGGGGGCTTTTCCGTATTTTACAGCATTTTGAAGGGCATATTTTTCTATTGATTTAAGATCTTCAGGACTTAAGGTCATAGGAGCTTCTCCAAAAATAAACATGGATTAAATCTTGATTGGATGAGACAAGAATATCACACAAGTTCAACTGAATAGATAAACCCACAAAAAGGGATAAATCCATAAGATGCGCTGAATCCGGTGATTGCGGAAAAAACATGTAAATAGGATTATAAAAAGTCACCGAAGCCCGGAACTCCGGAGAAAAGCCCGGATTGCAAAAAAGCACATCCAGAAAGGGTTTTCAAAGACAAAAGCCTTTACTTCGGAATAGAGACTTCAATTTCCCGTATCCGGGACACTTTCTCATTGATACTACCTAGCTCCCGCTCAAAATCCTGCAGGAATTTAGGGACAGCATCCCCTGGCACCGCCCCCTGAGCTGAAGGCTTGATAAGATTTGCCTGCTCAAGGACTCTCAGGGAATAACGCACCTTATGGTTCTGCATCCCGGTGACTTCTGCAAGTTTAAGGATTCCTATGGGACCTTCTTCAATTACCTTTTTGAGCACAATCAGGTGGCGCTCTGCAAGGTCAAGTTCAGTTCCAATTTGCTCAAGAAGCATCAGACAACCTCGTTACTAAGTTTTCCGATTCCCTGGATTTCAACTTCCACAGTATCTCCTCTGTGCAGTTCACCAACTCCAGGAGGTGTACCGGTAGCTATTACATCCCCAACTTCCAGGGTCATAATCTCGGTAATGAATTCAATGAGATAAGGAATATCAAAAATCAGGTTTGAAGTGCTTGATTCCTGTCTGGTTTCCCCGTTTACCCTGCAGGCAATCTTTATATCAGCAACATCAATTTCTTCTGTAGAGACGATATAGGGCCCGAATGCTGCAAAAGTATCAAAACTCTTTGCTCTTGTCCACTGCCCATCCTTTTGCTGGAGATCACGTGCAGTCACATCATTAAAACAGGTATAACCTGCAATCACGTCTTCGGCTTTTTCGGCTGAAATATTCTTGCAGCGCTTTCCGATTACGACTGCGAGTTCAGCTTCATAGTCTACCCTCGAACTGGATGCAGGGTAAATGATCTTGTCCCCATGCCCTATAACCGCAGAGGGAGGCTTTAAAAAAAGAACCGGGGATTTAGGGACTTCCATGGAAAGTTCTTCGGCATGATCTTTATAGTTCAGGCCAACACAGACGATTTTAGAGGGGAATGAGGGTGGTAGAACGCGAAGTTCCGAGAGTTCAAATGCCCCGGCTGAGATCCCTCCATTGGGATACACACGCCCATCTTCGATTTCCCCATAAAAAATATTATCTCCTGACCTGAACCTTCCAATCATATCTTTGCCTTCCTCATCCTGTATTCGTGGAGCTTTTTACCTGCTCTCTTTCATTTTTTTAAATGATATATCGAAACTTAAATTTTAACTCTTCGCCCACTGGCATCCCGGGAATATTTTCCGAGTTCCGAACCAATGAGTTGAACCCCGGAAAACACAGGCCCGTCCTTGCAGACCCGAAGCCCGGAATGGTCTATGCAGCATGCCCCGCAGACCCCGATGCCGCATTTAAAATAGCGGTGGAGGCTGAACTCTGACTTTTCCAGAGCCTTTCTCTCTTCAAGGAGCCTGAAAACCGAAGACATCATTATTTCAGGGCCGCAGACTGAAATTCTGTCATAGGCTGCCATGTCAAGGCTTTTGAGGACATCAGTCACAAACCCTTTAACTCCTTTTGAACCGTCGTCGGTAGAGACATAAACCTTTCCAAGGGCTTCAAATCGCCCTTCAAAAAGCAAGTCTCCGGCACTCCGTGCTCCAAGAATAGTATGCACCTCAGCACCTGCAGCAAAGGCTGCCTCGGCATAAGGAGATAGGGGAGCAGCTCCGACCCCGCCAGCTATAACAAGTATTTTTTCGCCTTTAACAGGAAGTGTAAAGCCCTTTCCGAAAGGACCCCTGAGCCCGAAAGAATCTCCTTCTTTTAACTCAAAGAGCTTTGAGGTTGCCTCCCCTACCTTCTGGACAGTTATGGAATTATTTCTGGAAAGGCCCATAGGAATCTCGTCCACGCCCCTGATCCAGACCATTACAAACTGCCCCGGCCCCATATCCTCAAACCTGGGATCAAAGAAAAAAGTCCTGACAGCAGGGGATTCTTCAGTTATCTGTGTTATTGTAGCATTAAGAGGAAGCATCAGACCATCTCGTGGGCAAGCCCTATAACTTTATTTATATCCGAATAACCTTTCCTCTCGAGGAAAGCCTCTATTCCTGCACCGATTTCAGAGAAGATATCCAGCCGGTCATATACCGCAGACCCGACCTGGACAGCGGTTGCCCCTGCCATCATCATTTCCACGGCATCTTCCCAGGAAGAAACTCCTCCTACACCGATCACCGGTATTTCCAGGGCAGTGTAGAGGTCGTAGACACATTTGACGGCTACGGGCTTGACAGCCTTTCCAGAGAGCCCTCCTGAACGGTTTCCAAGCACCGGATATCCGGATTCAATATCAATAGCCATTCCTTTTAAAGTGTTGATTGCAACAACAGCGTCTGCGCCCCCGGCTTCTGCTGCCTTTCCGATGCATGTGATATCTGCAACATTGGGGGTCAGCTTGACCCAGACAGGAACATTAACAACATCTTTCACAGCCGCCGTAACTGCCTCTACCAGGCAGGGGTTTGAACCGATTGCAGCCCCATAACCTTCAGCGTGGGGGCAGCTCACGTTCAGCTCGAAGGCATCAGGCTTTGCAGGAAGCAAGCCCTGAGCAACTTCAGCAAACTCAGACGGATTCCCGCCGAAAATGCTTGCAATTACCGGAGCTGGAGAGTTATTTTTTGCAAACTCGAGCTCCTGCAGGAAGCTGGGATAGGAAGGGTTCGGAAGCCCCATAGCATTTAAAAAGCCGCAGTCCAGCCTGACCATGCTGGGGTTGTGGTGTCCGGTTTTCGGGGTGGGACCTATGGATTTGGTCACAACTGCACCTGCGCCCCCTTCACGCGCAACCCTGCAGAGGGAAGCGCCGGTTGTCCCGAGCACCCCGGCTGCAAGAATGGTCGGGTTTTTTAATTTAAGTCCGGTGAGAGTATACATTACATAACTCCATTTCCTGCCCGCGGGCAGTCTCTGTATCAATAATCGTATGAACCTTCTGTACCGCAGGCGTCTCCGGAGATCTGAAGGAGCGCTTCTTCAGCCAGCCTCTTACCCCCCATCTCCACAAGCCTGTGCCCCAGTTTCCTGGCTCTCTCAATACCGCCAATCATCGGGATAGACTCCTCAACCCGGACAACTTCTCTGCCATCCAGGGAAAGGACTTCAGCCAGAACATGAATTTCTTTCTTATCAGGTTTAAGCTCGGCATAGGAGCCAATAGGAGTTGTACAGCCCCCTCCAAGTTCGGAAATCAGGATGCGTTCGAGTTCAGTAACAATCCGGCTCTCGGTATGATCAAGTTTGGAAACCGCAGCTTCAGCCTCAGTGCCTGCCCTTGTCACCACTGCAACCGTGCCCTGGTTCGGGGAAGGGCAGAAAAACCCAGGGGAAAGGATTTCTCCTTCAAGGTCCCAGCCCATACGCTCAAACCCTGCCTTCGCGAGCAGAATACCGTCATACTGCCCTTCTTTAAGCTTCCTGAGCCTGGTGTCGATATTGCCTCTGAGCTCCTGAGTAATAAGGTCAGGCCTGTAACGCTTGATCTGGGCAGCCCTTCTCAGGGAACTGGTGCCTATAATGGACTGTTCAGGCAGTTCGTCAAGAGTGGTCCCATCGTATGTAATCAGGACATCAAATGGAGTGTCACGCTTCAGAACTGCGGCAGTAGGAAGCTCCGGCGGGCGGATTGTGGGCATGTCCTTCATCGAATGGACAGCGATGTCGACCTCTCCTGCAAGCATGACATCGTCCAGTTCCCGGACAAAAGCCCCGACTCCTCCGGATACGGCATGCAGGGGACGGTCAGTAAACCGGTCTCCGCTGGTTTTTATAATCTTAATACTGGTTTCAACGCCCTGCTCCTTGAGAAGGCGGGCAACATTTTCGGTCTGGGCAAGCGCAAGCTGGCTGCCCCGGGTACCTATGATCATTTGGAATCCTCAAACGTTTTAAAAGATAAAATCTTCAGAGATTTTCCATATAAGCTTCAAGGGTCTTTTCAAGGTCTTCTTCGCTGTGGGCTGCAGATATGAAGTTAGTCTCAAACTGGGACGGAGGCAGGAAAACCCCGCTTGCAAGCATCCTGTGGAAGAATGCAAAGTAGCCATCCTTGTCACACTTCAGGACCTCCTGGTAATTATGAGGCTCTGCCCCGAAGAAAATCTTGAACATGGAAGCAATTCCGCACACATTATAGTCAAGTCCTTCGTCCTCAACGATTTCCGAGAGCACAGTGCGCATGTAATCTCCGGTTGAATTCAGCTTTGCATGAATATTTTCCTCTTTCAGGTAATCAAGCATGGCAATGCCAGCTGCCACTGAGCAGGGGCTTCCGCTGAAGGTCCCTGCCTGATAGACAGGCCCGGAAGGTGCAATCATTTCCATAATTTCCCGGCGGCCGCCAAAGACACCTATTGGCATGCCCCCGCCTACGATCTTTCCGAGGGTGGTCATGTCAGGCACGACCCCGAAGTATTCCTGCGCCCCGCCCATTGCAAGCCTGAACCCGGTAATAACCTCATCGAAAATGAGAAGTACATCATTTTCCAGCGTGAGCTTTCTGAGTTCTTCCAGGTATCCGGGTAACGGGAGAACAGGGCCTATATTCCCCATTACAGGCTCTATGATCACTGCTGCAAGGTCGTCCCTATTCTTTTCCACAAGTTCGGTCATTGTTTCAATATCATTATACGGAGCCTGCAGGGTATGTTTGGTGAAATCTGCAGGAATGCCGAGGGAATCGGGCTCTCCAAGGGTAGTAGCCCCTGAACCGGCCTTTACGAGCACCGCATCATGGGCGCCGTGAAACCCGCCTTCAATCTTGATGAATTTATTTCGGCGTGTAAAGCCGCGGGCAAGGCGAAGGGCACTCATGGTGGCTTCCGTACCGGTAGAAACGAAACGGAGCATATCAATGCTGGGATAATAGCCTGCAACCTTTTCTGCGAGGGTTACCTCAAGCTCGGTGGGAGTTCCGTAGAGCCAGCCTTTATCGAGCTGAGTTGTTATTGCCTCCTTTATTACTGGATGGTTGTGCCCGAGGATAGCAGGACCGTAGGCAAGGCAGTAGTCAATATATTCGTTTCCGTCAAGGTCCCTTATCTTCGAACCGTCCGCAGAAGCGGTATAGAAAGGATAGGGTTTGATTGCGCGCACCGGACTGCTAACCCCACCAGGGATGAGGGTCTTTGCTTTCTCATACATCTGTCTGGACTTATCAAGTGTTACCTCAAACGTCATGGAAATCTCACCGGATGGACTTAAATGTTCAATAAAGGACTGTAAATAGATTAAATTGAGTAAATTAAAGGAACTAGATTAAATTGAGTAAATTAAAGGGACTGGATTAAATTGAGTAAATTAAAGGGACTTTTGAGTTAAAAAGACCTGAAATAAAGGTCAATTCCCGGACTGAAATAAATTCCTGACTTAAAGTTAATCTTTAAGCAAAGCAGGCTTTATTTTTCAAGTGGGCTTTCAGGAGTGAGCTTCTGGATTAAGCTAATGCTCTTTTCTGTGCTCCTTATTATCTTTATAACAGAGCCTTCACCTATTAAGCAGTTATTGATGGAAGCAACCATTGATGATAGCATACAGGCAAAAGACAGGCTTAAAAATAAAAGGTAAGAAAAGGAGGCGGGAAAGAAAGCCCTGACTGAAACCTCCTAAAAACAGGAATGCCTGAAAAGAAAGCAGTTACTTCAGCATCCGAGCAGCATCCTTTGCAAAGTAAGTAATGATGAAATCCGCCCCTGCCCTCTTGATCGAAATAAGGGACTCGTACATGGCTTTTTTCTCATCAATCCATCCATTGGCTGCGGCTGCCTTGATCATGGAATACTCCCCGCTTACGTTGTATGCGGCTGTTGGCATCCCGAACTCACTCTTGACCCGGTATATGATATCCAGGTAGGGAAGCGCAGGCTTTACCATCAGGATGTCTGCCCCTTCTGCCACATCAAGGGTTACTTCCCGGAGAGCCTCGTCACTGTTTGCAGGGTCCATCTGGTAGGTCGAGCGGTCCCCGAAGGAATAACCCGATTCAGCAGCTTCTCTGAAAGGTCCGTAGAAAGAAGAATGGTATTTTGCGGCATAGGACATAATAGGAATATTCTCAAAGCCGCTGAAGTCAAGCGCCTGCCGGATTGCGTCTACCATCCCGTCCATCATTCCCGAAGGAGCTACCATATCAGCTCCGGCTTTTGCATGGCTGATAGCAATTCTCCCGAGGACTTCAAGAGTGGGGTCGTTAAGGACTTCTTTAGTTTCAAAGTCGATTATCCCGCAGTGCCCGTGGCTCGTATACTCACACATGCAGATATCCGTGATCACCACAAGTTTGTCTCCGAGTTCGGCTTTGATTCTTCTGACAGCTTCCTGAATGACGTCAGTTTCCCCGCAGGAAGAGCTGCCCTCTGCGTCCTTGAATGCAGGCACTCCAAAAAGGATCACTGCAGGAATCCCAAGCTCTGCAATCTCTTTTGCCTCTTTTGCAACTTCTGAGAGAGGAAGATTGTATATTCCGGGCATGGAGGAAATCTCAACTGGGGAATCGATATTCTCGTTTACAAAAATAGGCATGACCAGGTCGTTTGCGGATAAGGTAGTCTCCCGCACAAGGTCCCTGATTTTTCCCGTCCTCAACCTTCTTAACCTGACTTCTGGAAACATGTGATCACTCCTGAAATATGAATTGTTTTACCTGTGAATTCGTTAAGAAATATTAACTGCTTTACCTGTGAATTGCTTTAATTTGGAGATTATTTCTGCCTGTAATTGCTTCTGCTTTCCTTTACGTTTCGGCCTTAATCTTTTACAGCATATTGCTCTTTAACCTGTGCCTGTTCTTTTGTGCAGCCGGGTTTCACGTTTTCAACCCTCACCCGGTCTTTATCGAGGCAGAAGACCTTTGAAACCACATCAAGAAACTCTTCATTTCCGAGTTCTGCAGCCTGGCGGAGGACTTTGGTGGGCTCACCCAGGATCTTGTTAACGATTGAATGAGTGAGATCATCAAGCACCTCGGTTTCGATCTCCCCTATAGTATGATAGGCACTGAGCCGGTTGACTGCTTTTTCCCGTTCCCTTACGCGGACATCATAGACCTGCCGGTAAAGCTCGGAAATCAAACGGTCAGCTTTCTGGCGTTTGTACTGGAGATTTAAAAGCCGGATTTCGTCCTGGATAATGGCTTCAGCCTTTTTTGCTTCTTCTTTTCGCATCTTCAGGGTCCTTTCACTGATGACCCTCAGGTTATCAATATTGCAGAGCTCAACATTTTCGAGCTCCGCGACGGATTCCTCAATATCCCTGGGATTTGCGATATCGATAAGAAGAAGTTTTCGATCCCTGTCCTTCACGGCTTTTTCAATAATCTCCCGCGTAAGGATATAATGGGGAGCTCCAGTGCCGCTGATCACGACATCCGCACCCGGGAGATAGGACCTGATATCATCAAGCTTGACCGCGTGACCTCCTAGCTCGTAGGCGATTTCTTCGGCTTTCTTAAACGTGCGGTTTGCAATGTAAATAGCTTCGATATCCTTTTCGGCAAGAGCCTTTGCAACCAGGACTCCGATTTCCCCGGCTCCGATTACAAGCACGGATTTTCCTGTAAGCCCCCCGAAGATATCTTCAGCAAGGTCTACAGCTGCAGAACCTATGGAAACCGAACCCTTATTGATCAGGGTCTCGTTCCGGATCTTCTTGCCTACCTGGATAGCCTTTTCAAAAGCCGTATCAAGGATTTTTCCGGTTGTCCCGGCTTTCTTGGAATAGGCATAGAGATCCTTTATCTGCCCCAGGATCTGGTCTTCTCCTACAATCATGGACTCGAGTCCCCCTGAAAGCCTGAGCAGGTGTTCCAGAGACTCGTCGTGCCCATAAAAGTCGATGATGTGGGTGGAAGCTCCCATTTCCTTTGCAAAAGAGAAAAGTATACTGCTGCTTTTGGGGGAAACTATGTAGATTTCAACACGGTTGCAGGTTTTTAAGACGACGCACTCGTACACATACTCATGGTTGTACAGGTTATGGAGCAGCCCGTCCAGATCTCCGTGCCAGGCGGACTCCATTTCCTCAACCTTCGCTTTTTTATGGGATATAACCATACTTGAGATTTCTGTCACAGAGAGCCTCCGGATAGAATGAATACAGGAAATAGAATGAATAATATAAGGAGTTGTAAATTAAACTTTGTCCAGAAATCCTCAACCATTTTTCACTTAAGGGTTTCTATTTAAAGGGTAATTAAAGAATCATCAGCCATTTTTCACTTAAGGGTTTCTATATAAAGGGTAATTATTTAAAGCATTTTCATTCACAGAACGTTTCCTTTCGCAGAGTAACCCTTTTCCTTTCAATATACTCTGCATGTGCCTGTGAACCTCCAGCCTGATTTTACAGGTCGGAATTTCCGAAATTATCTGAGATTATGGCATATGCGATTTCTGCTGCCTTTTCATATGATTCGGAAAATCCATTCCAGACACTTTCGCTTTCAAGGACTTTCCAGAGAAGGGCTTTCCTTTTCCTCTGCTCCTTTATGTGCAGTTTGAGGTAAGTCCTCAGTTCGTCCTGAAGCCGGATCATATCGGAATATGCAGGAGTTATCACGCCTTCGATCTGCCTGCGGGTGTATTTCGAGACCGCAGGACTGTGCCCAAGGGTGGAGATCCCTATCACAAGGTCTCCTCTTTTGATGACTGATGGGATTACAACATTACCTAAAGCATCCACCTGATTAATCAAAATATCGCTTTCCCCTGCAATATCAGTGATTTTCCGGTTAAGTTCGGAACTACTGGTTGCCGGAATAACAAGAAAAGCCCCTGAAATGATTTCCCTTAGCTCGGAATCCGCTGCCGCCGTAAGGTCAAGCCGGAGCAGCCTTACCTGCCCTGATGCTCCAAGTTCCTGCAGCCTTTCAGAGAAATCAAGGCTGACAACGACAGTATCCGCACAGCCGCAGAAAAGCTCAGCCTTGCGCTCCCCAACAGAACCGCCTCCGAAAATCACGATTTTCCTGCCTGAAAGGTCAAGCATTAGGGGAAGAAAATTATTTGTTCCAGCCATTTTCAGGGACCTCGATATATAAGATGAATTAATTAGTCAGCCCTTAAAGCCTGACTCCTGTTTTCTTGAACTCCCTGTCACTGAAGAAAAGGGTATAATCCTTAACCCCGGTAGCTTCCGAAATCCTTTCAGCCACTTTTTCGCAGTCTTCGGGAGTATAGGAATGGACCATTGTAAACAGGTTGTACTGCCAGTCAGGATAACGGGGGCGCTCATAGCAATGCGTCACTTCGGGAAATTCAGCCATAATCTCCCCTATCTTCTCGATCTGCTCATCCGGGACATTCCAGACACACATTGCATTGGCTGTTATGCCTATGGCTCTGTGCCCGATTGAAGCCGCAAAGCGACGGATCTTCCCGGCTTTCTGGAGGCTTTTAAGCCTGTCAACAACCTCCTGTTCACTGATTCCAAGTTCAGAAGCAAACCCTTTGAAAGGAGAATGAGTGATAGGAATTCCATCCTGCACGAGTTTTAGCAGTTTTACATCCGTTTTATCCATAATTTCACCTGATATCAAACTTTACCTGGATCTTAAACAGGTGCTTTGTAGGAAGATCAAGAAGAGGACAGCCTGTTTTCTCCCGAATTTCGCTGAGAATCCTCTCAAGCCTGTTTTTATTAGGAGCAGAAAGCGTAAACCAGAGATTATATTGTGCAGCACTTCTGAGATAATTATGGGAAACTTCAGGATACTCGTTAATAAAAATAGCAACTTCCTCTATGCGGGACTCAGGCACTTTCAGGGCTATAAGAGTACTTACGCCCCCCATGTTTCTCATGCTGAGGACAGGGCCCACCCTTCTTACTGCCCCTTTCGTGTTGAGTTCACGCAGCCTTTCAATGACTTCAGTTTCCGGAAGCTCGAGAATCTCGCCTAACCTTGCAAAAGGTTCGACTTCGAGGGGGACTTCCTGCTGGATCAGGTTGAGGATTTTCTTATCGGTTTCGTCAAGTTCTATTACCGGAACTTCCCTTTCATAAGGATCCATATCACAGGAAAAATCGACAGCCTCTTTCTTGAGCTGATCTTTTAAATTATCAATGTCAATCATCTGGATCACTATCATTTATTCCCAGGCCTGTAGATACAGTAGGGCTCTTCTTCGAGATAGTCGCCTGTAGCAGCATAGGCTCTTGCCCTGCAGCCAGCGCAGACCTTTTTGTAGTCACATATCCCGCACTTTCCTTTAAGCTCTTCGGGATCTCTCAGTTTCCTGAAAACCTCAGAGTTTTCCCAGACGTCCCTGAAAGACTGTTCCCTGATATTTCCGGCAAGCACGGGAAGGTAGCCGCAAGGGTAAACTTCTCCAACGCTTGAGACGAAGCAGAAGCCGGTTCCTCCGAGGCAGCCCTTTGTCATGGCTTCGTAGCCGTGGGTTTTGACGGAGATCTCGATGCCTTCTTTTTTTGCCCGCTGGCGCATTATCCTGAAATAGTGGGGAGCACAGGTCGCTTTCAGCTGGATTTCCGATTCTTTCTGCATGTCATAGAACCAGTGCAGGACACGCTCGTAGTCCACAGGGGAAACCTCATCGGATTCTTCTCCCCTGCCTGTGGGCACAAGGAAAAAGACATGGTACGCAACTGCCCCGAGTTCTTTTGCAAGCTCGAAGGTCTTCGGGATTTCCTCAAGGTTGCGCCTCGAAATCGTTGTGTTGATCTGGAAAGGAAAATCAGCCTTCCGGAGGACTTCGATGCCTGCAAGAGTCCTGTCAAAAGCTCCCGGAACGCCCCGGAACTCGTCATGGGTCTTTGCAGTCGCTCCGTCAAGGCTGATGCTCAGCCTCTGAACCCCTGAATCTTTCAGCCTTTGCACAACCTCAGGGGTCAGCAGAGTGCCATTTGTTGCGAGCACTACTCTGAGCCCGGCATCAGTCCCGTAACGTGCGATCTCGAAGACATCCGCTCTGGTGAGAGGTTCGCCTCCGCTAAGGATGAGAATTGGTTTTCCAAGCTCTACAACTTCATCAATGAAATGCTTAGCTTCTTCAGTTGTAAGCTCACCTTCAGGAACCGAGGAAGTAGAAGCTCCCCTGCAGTGCACGCAGTTCAGATTGCAGCCCGCAGTAAGTTCCCATGCGATAAGTCTTGGTGCATTTGTCATGGCAATCAGAGATTAATGGTTTATATTAATGGAAGTCAGAGGGAAATGAGATTTACAAATTAATGATAATTAGGAAGTAAAAATCATAATCTGAAGACTGAATAGAAATCAGAACCAATTTTACTTAAAGTTAATCTAATTAAAACTTGAGAGGTCATATTAATAAAGTAATATTAATATTCTGTCATTTCAAACAATGACCTGTAAAAATAGAAGGGGAAGTAAAGCTTGTCTTGCTGGAAAGCTAAAGATGAAAGATTATATCATAACACTACTAACATTATTTATTCCATACTGAATGAGACTACTCTAAACATAGAGATTATTTCATAGGGATGAAAACAAGTCTTGCCCTAGAATATCCAAGCTTAAAATCATTAGAGTCCATCGTTAGAGTTTATCATATTTGAATAAGTTTCAAAAGCAGTATTAGAAAAAATGTTGTTGTTCGAAAAATACTGTGAAATATTGGAAAGACATGTATCAAATCATAGAAAATTACAAATTTAAAAAATTTATATAGTATCTATCCCTATAGTAATGGGACTTTCCGCATCATCACCATACAATTCGATGTGAGCATTATTCCATAGTTGCAATTCTACCCGGAGAGATTTTGTCATATTGCTATCGGAAATAACTTTCACTGTATACTCTTCCTTATCTCCGGGAGGAAAAGAAAGTCTCAACAATAACCATGAAGGTTTTGGCTCCGATATTAACTCTTGAGGAGTTAATTCATATGCTTTTTTGAATACAGATTCGTTGTCAGAATCAAGTATCTCAATTACAGTTTCATGGTCGTAAATATCTTTATTATATATGGAAAAAAAAGGAAGAGGATGCCCTAAAAAAATAAAGGGCATGACAGTAAAAAATAGCGCAACTGACAAAAAGATACCTGCCATAATAACAAGTGCGTATAATTTTTTCATAATTTCTCCCTTATTTCAGCGCATGTATTCTAACACCAAAAATATTAATTGTAAATACCGTTCTGAACTGTATTCCCACAAGAGGTACACCAAAAATCAGTACCTAAATATGCGCATAACTCATTCATTACACAAGTAGGATGGAATGGAGAGTTTTGATCTGATTCATCAAAATTATGGGAAACTTCATGCTGAACAAGAATATCATGCGACCAATCTACACCATCTGCGGTGTCCGCACATATAGCAAAAGGTCCATTTGTACTTATATCACACTCAAAAGCTCTGCCATTATGGTCCATGTTATGTGTCCAGCCAATCACCATATCATTTGCAGAACCTCTTACCCAACCAGTATCTTCTTTTAAATCATAAAGAGCTTGTAGAGTGCTATTGGCCGGACTAATATCACTTGCATCCCAATAATTCCAATTCCAGTAAACATTAACTCCAATGCCGAAATTTTCAAATCGATAAAGTCCATCATACGTAGCTTGAGTAACGGCCTGTGTTGGTTTGTGTCGTGAATCTGTTGCTACGAATACGTATTCATTTATAATTCCATTTATAGCATATGGATTGGAACCAACAGATAATATGGAAGATTGAATATTTCCAGTGTCCTCTTGCATTTCCTTTTCTGAAACATCAGTTTCTAAAGTTATTATCCCACTTTCAACAAATTTATCTACTTCTTCCCTGGGAAGAGCATAACCATTGACAGCATCGATTTTAGGATTTGCTGGATCTACTCCGTATTTTTGGATGTATTTTTCTCTGGCTCCGTCTATTATGGCAAACATCTCTTCATGGCTTATTATCAGATCATAGTCTTCTCCTTCTTTAAAGCCTTCAGGAGGTTTGCCAGTCTCACTTGCTATAACTCTCAAGTTACTGTCCAAAACCGTTCCTTCTAAGTAGTAAGGCAGTTCATTATTCGCAAAGTCCAAATCATTTTCAGTTATATTGTATTTAGTATAGAGGTCTTTTAGTTCGGCTTCGGTATATCTTATGCTATTCTCTGTTACAACTTTATCCGAATTTTCGTCGATATGCCCACTTACTGCCGGAACAAACACTGTGCTCACCAGCATTATTGTGGCAAGTAGTACCTTTAATACGAATTTCTTCTTTGTTGTCATTCTTTTACCTCGTGATTTTATTCCCGAGGCAAGAACAGACAAATCTTAAGTACTCTTAAAGCTAACATAATCATGCCTCAGGGCATGTGAAGTTCAAATGTGCTCTGGAAAGTTTGTTTGAACTTCACATTCAAAAATCTCTCTTAATCTTCTCCTATACATTTATTACGGTGATGAATTTTTCATCAGCCTGATTAACATTAATTAAACCAATCCTCTTTTTCATCAAAAATAACGAAATTTCAGAGCTTTAACTGACGTCTGAAATTCGACCCATTTTTAACAAATAATCTGGAGACTCTTTTCTTCACTAATCCATAAAATTAACAAAACGACAACAACATGCATGTCCCAACAAAAGAAAAGAATATATGATGTTAAAACAATTTAATAAGAAAGTGAGGAGAAAATCTGTAGATGCGGCGACAAGAAATGAATGGCTTCGAAATTTATAAGAAGATGGATGATGACGTTCAGGCAATATACAGGTCAAGACTTTTAACAGAGATACTTTTATCATTAAACGATGGCAGCAAAAAGCTTTCCCATCTGCGTGAGATTACCGGGAGTACATCCCAGGCAATAATTCCAAAACTAAGAAAACTCGAAGCGGATCATATGATAGAAACAAAAGAACGCGAATATTTCCTGACGCCAGCAGGAAAAATTGTGGCTTCAGGAATAGCTGACTCTTTTGTAACATTTTGGACAATTAATAAATTTAAACATTTCTGGTTAAGACATTATCTCGAAGGAATTCCAAATCCTCTGTTAAAAGAAATAGGATGTCTTCATGAGTCTGAAGTCCTCAAGAATCGAGGCACGGAGATCCTTAACGTCTACAACAACCAGTTAAAAATGATTAAAGAAGCAGATCATATATACGGCATATCATCCGTGGTAACCCAAGGATATGCTGATTCTATCTCTGAAAGAGTGAAAGAAAGAGTCCCTGTTGAGCTTGTAGTTCCTCTTCATGTTGCAGGAGAATTGAAGCGATCACCTTACGTAGAAAAACTAACTGCACTGAAAGATTATGAAAACTTCAAATTAATGGTCATAGATGAAGATATTAAAGTTGGGCTCATTGTTACGGATAAACGCCTTTCTCTGAATCTATACAAAAAAGAGGGCATTGAGTACGACATAAGCACAGGCCTGTTCAGTTCTGACTCGAAGGCCATTGAATGGGGAGAGATGCTTTTCTGGTATTGCAAAGGGAAGGCAGATTTTACAAAAATGCAAATATAATTTGCAGAAATTCAGAATCCCTGTAATTCTAAAATATTTGTGATTGAATCTGTGATAACCCAAAAAGCAAAAAAAGAGATAAAACTCCTTTGAAAATATTAGTTCAATCACTTTTTTCAAGATTTGGTAAAATCCAATACAGCGTCTATTTTTAAAGCATACAAAAAGAGTGGGAAAGTGAGATGGGCATCGATCAAAGGGAAAATTGGCACATCGCCCCTTGTTTAGGAATGATTCAAATATAATATCAAGAGATTTTGTTGCCAAGAATAGTTATTGTGGGAAATGAAACTATAGATCAATTCCCAAACTGAAATTTATAAGTTATATTTTCATCATTCCTTAGTTAGATTTGAAAATCATTCTTCTGCTGATAGCTTTCAATAACTAACTTCCAGATCCATATGCTGAAAAACTGAGGAACCAATCCACCCGGGCTGCGGCGTTGTACGGACTTTAATGCCATTAAAACCAATGTCTCTGCCGGAGCCTCGGAAGTTCGGAAGGCTTACACTCGCCGGATTATCCGAACCTTGGTAGGAAAATACTTCCTGGATAACGATATAGCATTTGGAAGTTGAGCATTAATGGCGGGGCCAGTCTTAAAATTACTGAAAAGCTTGCAAAAAAGAAGCTTGCAAAAAAGAAGCTTACAAAAAACAGGAATAAACTACTTCAAAATAGGTTTTATGTGAGTCTGACCCCATTTTTCAATTTTTCCTTTTTTACGTCATTTCTGTAATGGACAAATTGAATTCTCCACTTTCATTGATTAGTTCAAAGATTACAGTGTTTGTAAGGTGTGGAGTTGAATAATAGATTACTGACATATTTTCAGATACAATATGGTAATGATAATCCCCGGATGCGAAGTACAAGTACCCATCCTTAAATGGGTTTGACCATTTTAGTAAAAGCTTTTTTGGTTTTTCTACACTTACAGTTTGTCCTGAATTGAGCTGATAATTTGTTTCTTCAAAATACTCTCCATTATATCCAGTAATTCTTACAGTTGCATTATGTGGGTGTTCATCATAATTCTTGATTGTATAAAGTGGTTCTATCGTCGTGAACGCCAATGGTGCTATAATAAGAAACATCATAAAGAAAAAGAAAATTAAAACTACTGCCATTATTTTATTAAATAGATTCACCTTATCACTCCTTTGTAAAGTAGCAAAATAACAATTTTTGTTGTTCTGTATATGTGCGAAAGCGTTCCTTCTGAAAATTATGCTTCATAATTGCACACTTCAGGAGAGATTCCTCGCTTTTGTTTGTATTATCAACGCGTATTCTTAACAAGAAAAAAATGGATGAAAAAGATAAGCTATTCAGGATAGCATCTTTTATCCCCTAAAGGACTCAACCCATTCCGGCCTTTCGGGAGGATTATTTGCCAGCATTTCTTCCCACTCATCATCTGTCAATCTTTCACCTGAAGTCTGCCAGAACTCGTAATAGCTCATCACAGGACCGGCACCGAGCACGATCCTGCCATCGGGCTGCTTATACGCTACTACTATTAAATCCAGTTTTCCGGTCCCTTCTTCCAGAACTTGACCCTTCTGATCCGTATAGACATCGGCAACCATGACAGAACTCTGGGCATCCTCGTCTATGTTCTCAAGCATTGGAGCTATATTTTGCCCGAAATTCCTGATGAACTCGTACTCTTCATCCGTCAGCTCTTTATTTTCAAGTTCTTTAATCGAGATTTCCAGCAGTTTTTCAAGAGTGCTTTCAAGAATTGTAAAGTCTTTATCCGACTGGTCATCAAGCACTTCCATTTCAGCTAACCCATTATGCGCCATTTTTGTAAGGGCAAGCATCCTTGCATAGAATTCAGGCACTGGCTCCACATACCCTTGAACTGGTTTTTCTTCTGGTGACTCGGGAGGAGGAGCGCCTGCAAAGTAAGCCTGCTTTGCATAGAGAATAGTATCATGCCTGAGCTCAGTCCAGGAGGCAAGGGCCGTGTTAAGCTGCTTATCTTCCCAGGCTTCGGTTTGCATGAAGGTGGGATAACCCTCTGGGTAGCTTGTAAGGAGAGGTATTAAGGCATACAGTTGAGACCAGTAGAGGTTTTTATTCCAGTCTTCTTCATCAAAAGTTCCAAACTCTTTTTCGAGAGACCGGTAGCGGTTTTTGTATTCTTCATTTTCAGAAACACCCATATTTTTCAGGTGTTCTCTGGCCCTTTCAGAACCAAGGAGGTCCATGATATTCAGGGCTGGAGGATTGAGCTTCTGGAGAATATAGGAGTCAGGAATGTAGCGCTGACCCATGAACCTGAACCCTTTTGCGGCCTCAAAGGCTTCGTTTTCAGTTTCAGAGCCTGCCGGAATTAGTTTCCCTGTTCCGCCGTAGATTTTGGGGCTTTCATATTTATCCAGCTCGGTAATCAGTTTTGCAAGGCTTTCGTTGTCAAAACTCACTCCGGATCTATCATTCCCAAAAACAGTATCCAGAGCTTTTGCATATTCATATGGACCGAGGTCATCGGAAAACCCGACATAGAAAGCTGTCACGTTGTAAATTCTGTCCCAGCTGTCACGGAGGCTTATATCTCTATCAAAATGGTCAGAAATTAAAAAGGCCTGCATAGTCTGAATTCTTTCTTCATTTTCCTGGTACTCTGCAGCCAGGTCTTCTGCCGTTGATTCGCCTTCAGTAATCATTTCCGACTGAAGGAACATGCTTATTCGACCATGCCACATCATGGCCTTGAAATATTTCTCAAGTATTTCCGAGTTAGTGTAGTGTCCTCTGGGCACATACTGAGAATAATCTTCGTTGTACTTGAAAATAGGAGAGGCCACAAAGCCTTCGTGAGCTTCTATAAGAGCAAGCTCGGCTTCAACATCATCTGTTACAAATTCAGGAACCTTAAACTGAGACTTAATCTGATCCTCTTCTGGCTGGAGCAGGCTCAAAGCGACCGCAAAGTATGCAACATTTCTTCTTGCAGCTTCTTTTTTCCCCCCTGATGCGCTGTCATAATCATCTATAGAGGCTTCAAGAAGGGCTTTGTCAAGTTTCCAGAGCTCGTTGTAAAATTCCTCTTCTTCGACCCGTTTTAAGGTTTCATCAAACTGGATGTGGTAGAGATGAAGAAGAGAATCTGAAGTGATGAATATAGGAACATCAGCTACTTTCAGGCTCCCGTAAGTTGCATTCACCTGCTCAGCTTTAAATCGATTTTTAGTAACTTCATTTTCAATTATAACAAACCCATTTTTGTACAGTAAGTTCCTATTTTCGTTTGTAAGAGGAATCTTATGGGTAAAATCATAATAATTTTCAATTTCTGAAGCATGTAGAGGTAAAGAATAAGCGGGAACTTCTGCTTCGACCTGTGGCTGTTCTTTACTATAATATCTGGAAAAAGAGCTTTGTTTTTCAAGCTGAAGAGGGTTTATATTGTCTGCATGGTCTGTATCTGAAACATTTTTGTGCGGAGTTTCATTTGTTATGTTTTCAGGATTTTTTCCTTGGGCTAGATTATCTGGATTATCAGCACACCCGGAGATAAAAACTAACGATACTGCCAGCAGACAGATAAAAATAGTTGTGGTTGCTTTTTTCAAAGTATACCCCTCTCGTCAATGATATGTTGAAATTATACTGAAAAATTAATTTTGAAATCAAGAATAATTAACACATTCAATTAACTTTTAATTACTTTTAAAAGATAAATGGCTTATTGCATTGATTCTATAAACTAAAGTAACAAGCCAAAAAATATATTTTCATGGTAAAATAAAAAGTATTTATAAGTTTTTTCAGTTTCAATCTTTAACATATATATGATATTGATGAGTAATTAAGTCCCAGTCTTCCCAGTAAATACCTCCCCGATAACTATTTCCAAAATTGAGGCTCCACGGATCATATATGTACAGATAATTGTTTCCATCGGCTCCCTGACAATAGCCCGCACACGCTCTTGTATGGCCACTAATCAAAGTTGCTAAAGGCCTATTATTGTCGATTTCGGTTTTAGCTTCATCCCATGTTGGACTGGAGTCATAGTATGAACCATCTTTGTCTAACCCATCACTGTCTTCATAATATTCCATTTGATCATAAATACTAGTTCCTAGACCCGTTACTACAAGCATCATACCAGCGATGTATGTCTGGGTATGGGTGACGTCATAAAAATTCGCAATCATCTTTCCTGTAGCTGGTGCACAATAATAGTCATTTTCTTGGGTATAACGAGTGAAAGAAAGTGTTTTTTGGACTCCAGCAATTTTTATCTGGACTTCATCTTCTTCAAAATTTTTATCTGCAATTTCCTTTGCACGTTTATCATATTCGTCCCAAGCTACTAGTCGCCCCTCTATTTCTTCTTCAGGTATTTCCGAATACAACGACCATACATCAGTAATTTCAGAAGAGTTAGTATCATTTATGCTCTTGTCAATAATTTCAGAACCAGAGAAATCAAACAATTTACTTTTTTCTTCTTTGGATTTGGACTCCTGGATGTCTGCCATTATTCCAATTTTAGGATAGCTATAACATACAACTTTTGAGGATGTAACATTTGCATTTTTAGGATCTTTTGCGACCAATTTCTTCGCATTCTCTACTTCTTTTTTCATATCCCAGTCTTCAGAATAGAATTCTATTGTCCGGATAGGGTCTCCAAGCACTTTACTTGCAGCAACTTTTATTGCCCCTATATTTATCCCATTATTTTCGACTGTAAATTGGTAAAAAAGTTTTTTCCCATTCGTATCGTATATCAGGAGGGAGTCCGGATTTACTGTTGCATTTGTCCAATCCCTGGAATTGGAGCCTGGAGCACCAATCAATACGAAATCGTAGAGAGCTGTTTTGGCATGAACTTCTGCCTCTTTTACTGAGACATAATTCTTTTCGATTGTTTTTTCTTCGATAGCGGCAGCCGCAGGTGAAATGCATACCACACTCAAAAGTAGTAATCCTGCAAACAGTACACTTAATCCAAATTTATACTTTGTTGTCATATTTCTACCTCGCACATTTTGTTACTCCAGAGGCAGGATCAAGCAAGCCTTAAATATTCACAAAGCTAACACTAACCATGCCTCCGGGCACTATGGGGTTCAAATTTGCCGTAGGAAGTCCATTTGAACCCCGTAAATTACTTTTAATCAACTGCTTATAAGTTTTATGGCCATCGTCTCTAACAATCAAAATGAACGTTTAATTTATAAGTATTGTTTTCAGTAGTAAGACTTCATATGAAGAATTGTTTGATGATTAGCACAGAAAGATTATATATGTCTATAGATACCGCAAGTATTTTTTTCAAAATAAAGAGATAAGGAACCTGGGAGACTTTATACCCCTCTAAATTGAAATCCAAAATAACCAATCGAAAATCAGAACAGTAAATTCGGATATGGCAGATCGATAAAAATATGACAAATTATGCAGGTGATTTCCCTCTTAAAAACCATACCTTATAATTATACGCATCAGGAGAGAGATACCTCCTTTTTGTTATATTATAATCAACAAATTTTTAAAAATAAAAAGAAAGGGAAAAAGATAACCTATTCAGAATAGCATCTTTTACCCCCTAAAGGAACTTATCCACTCCGGTCTTTCAGGAGGGTTATTATTCAGCATCAATCTCCATTCTTCATCAGTCAGCCTTTCCCCTGAGGGCTGCCAGAACTCATAATAACTCATTACAGGGCCTGCTCCAAGTACGATCCTGCCGTCAGGCTGTTTATAAGCTACAACCATCAGATCCAGTTTTCCGGTCCCTTCTTCCAAGACATTTCCTCCAGGACCTATATAAACATCCGCAACCAGAGTGGACATCTGGGACTTGATATCTACGTTCTCAAGCATTGGAGCTATATTCTGATCAAAATTCCTTATGAACTCATACTCTTCATCCGTCAGCTCTTCGTTTTCAAGCTCTTTAATCGAGATTTCCAGCAGTTTTTCAAGGGTGTTTTCAAGAGTTGTAAAGTCTTTATCCGACTGCTCATCAAGCACTTCCATATCATTTAATCCAGAATGTGCCATTCTGGTAAGGGCAAGCATCCTGGCATAAAATTCCGGAACCGGTTCCACATATCCCTCTACAGGTTTTTCTTCCTGAATTTGAGGAGAGCCCATGAAGTAAGCTTGCTTTGCATAAAGGATAGTGTCGTGCCTGAGCTCGGTCCAGGAAGCAAGGGCGGCATTAAGCTGTTTATCTTCCCAGGCTGCAGTCTGCATAAAGGTAGGATAACCCGCCGGATAGCTTACAAGGAGTGGCTTTAAAGCATATAGTTGAGCCCAGTAAAGGTTTTTGTTCCAGTCTTCTTCATCAAAAGCTCCGAATTCGTTTTCCAGAGATTGATGGCTGATTTCATATTCTGCATCTCCGGAAACACCCATATTTTTAAGGTGTTCCGTGGCTCTTTCAGAACCGAGAAGATCTATGACATTCAGGGCTGGGAAACCGAGCTTCTGGAAGATATAGGAATCGGGGGTATAGCGCTGACCCATAAATCTGAAACCTTTTGTAGCTTCAAGAGTTTTGTTTTCAGTTTCGGAGCCTGTCTGAATAATTCCACCTGTTCCGCCGTAGATTTTCGGACTTTCATATATTTCCAGTTCGGTTTTCAGTTCTGCTAGGCTTTCGTTGTCGAAACTTACTCCATGTCTATTACCCCCAAAGACAGTATCCAGGGCTTTTGCATATTCATAAGGCCCGAGGTCGTCGGAATAACCGACATAAAAAGCCGTCACCTCGTAAATCCTGTCCCACCTGTCCCTGAGCTCCTTATCCCTGTCAAAATGGTCAGAAATTAAAAAAGCCTGAATAGTCTGAATTTTCGCTTCCTGTTCCGGGCCTTCCGCAGAAATCATGTCAGGTTGGAGCAGCAGACTCATTCTGCCGTGCCACATCATGGCCTTGAAGTAGTTCTGCAGCTTTTCAGAGCGAGTGTAATGTCCTCTTGGGGTGTACTGAGAGTAATCTTCCCCGTACTTGAAAATTGGAGACATTCCTCCTTCCCGGGATTCTATTAAGCGCAGTTCGGCCTCTACGTCGGTTTTTACAAAAGAGGGGACTTCGACACTGTATTTTTTTGCTTCCTGAGAATCGAAGAGTAGAATATCTCCCGAATCTTCCCGGGATTGCCCTATCTGGTAAGATTCCGGTTCAAGAAGTTTCAAAGCCACTGCAAAGTATGCAACATTTCTTCTTGCAGCTTCCTTTTCTCGCCCTGAGGCACTGTCATAATCCTCTATGGAAGCATCAAGGAGAGCTTTGTCAAGTTTCCAGAGATCGTCGAAAAATTCCTCAGATTCTGCCCTTTTTAGCGTCTCATCAAACTGGATATGATAAAGGTGAAGAAGAGAATCCGATGTGATGAAAATAGGAACATCAGCCACTTTCAGGTCTTTATATGTAGAATTTACAAGCGTATTCCCTGCCCCAGGCAGATTTTCGATAGCCGGATTTTCAATTACAACAAATCCATTTTTGTACAGCAAATCCCTGCTTTCGTTTGTCAGGGGAATTTTCTGAATGAAATCGTCATAATTCGCAATTTCAGAAGCCTCTAGGGGCAGGGAATAAGCTGAAATATCAGCCTCGAACTGCAGGTTTTCTTTCCTGTAATATCCGGAAAAAGAGCTTTCCTTTTCAAGTTCAAGAGTATTGCTCTTGTCAGAGAAATTCTCTGCAGGAGCGGTTTTTATGGAATCATTATATGAATCGCTCTGATCATCTGTTTGATTATCTGTCATTTCTTCCAGGCCGGTTTCTTTGACTGGTTCACTGCTGCTGTCAATGCAGCCGGAACCAGAAATAAGTGTTATCGCCAGCAGGAAGATAACTATCAATGCCCTTATTTTCAAGTCAAATCCCTCACATCTTGATTTAAGAAGGCAAATTAAGGAAAAATTAAAAAAATTAAAGTTTCCCGGGAGACAAAACCAGGCAAACCCTGATGACTCTCAAAGCTAACGTAATCATGCCTTTGGGAACATGGAGTTCAGAGAATCCTGGAAAGTACATTTGAACTCCATAAACTACTTTTAATTATCTCTATATAAGTTTTCTAGCCAGATCGTCAAACTGACAGGTTTCATACTCTTTTCGAGTCTGTAATTATTTCCTGATCTTGGATTGTTTGAGACTTTGCACAGAAAAGTTATAAGACCATAGCTACAGCAAGTGTTTTCTACGGATAAACAAAAAAAGAAATCTCCACAACTCTACGGTTATCTACGTCGACATTCAAGCCAATTTATCTGAATCCAGATGACTACATGCCGGTTCATCTGTATTAAAGATTGAAAATTAAAGATTAAAAATAAGTAATTTGCGGCGGAGAACATTTTGATTGGAACGAATATTGAGAGAAAGAGCCGCAATTTCACTTTGTCGTTGTACTTTCTTTTACTCCAGCAGAGTCCTTGGATTGATAAAGCCACTCCTGAGCATATGGTCGGCAAGCACGAGGGCAACCATGGCTTCGGCAACCGGTACCATGCGCGGAGGAATCGTGGGGTCATGCCGTCCTTTAATCACTATTTCGGCATTTTCTCGGGTTGTGAGATCAACCGTTTGCTGAAGTTTACTTATGGATGGAGTGGGCTTTACAGCTGCACGGCAGACGATGTCCAGGCCCGATGAGATTCCTCCGAGGATGCCGCCTGCGTTGTTGCTCGAACAGGTAATTTTTCCGTCTTCCATGCGGAAGGAATCGTTCATTTCACTTCCGCGCATGCGGGCGGCCTCAAATCCGGCTCCGATTTCAAAACCTTTGACTGCGGGGATGCTTACAAGGGCTTTTGCAAGGTCTGCATCCAGCCTGTCAAATACCGGTTCTCCGAGGCCTGCAGGTACGCCTTTTACAATAACCTCGACAATTCCGCCAACGCTGTCGCCTTCCTGCCGCAGGGCTGTGACTTTTTCAAGCATTTTCTCAGCAGCCTCAAGATCTGCACAGCGGACAGGGGTTTTTTCCACGTTTTTGAGGATTTTTTCAAAAGAAAGTGTTTTTGCCCGGATTCCGCCAAGCTCCAGCACATGCCCGGCAATCCGGATTCCGTAATGGGAAAGCAAAAGTTTTGCAAGAGCCCCGCCTGCAACCCTGCCTATTGTTTCCCGCGCTGAAGACCTGCCTCCCCCGCGGTGGTCCCTTATTCCGTAACGGGCCATGTACGTAAAATCGGCATGTCCGGGGCGGGGAGTTTCTTTGATAGCATCATAAGAAGAAGACCTGGCATCAGAATTCCAGACCAGCATGGAGATGGGAGTCCCTGTGCTCATGCCTTCGAAAATTCCTGAAAGTATCTCCACCCTGTCAGCCTCACTTCTCGGTGTGGAGACCTCGCTCTGCCCCGGGCGCCTTCTGTCCAGCTCTTTCTGGATATCGGCTTCGGAGAAAGGAAGACCTGCAGGCAGCCCGTCAACCACGACACCTACAGCCCTGCCGTGGGACTCTCCCCAGGTCGTGATTCGAAACATCTGCCCGAAAACGTTTCCAGCCATGCATCTTAACTGGTTTTTTTGCTATTTGATTCTTGGGGTAAGGCAGGTTCAAGGTGCACAACCACATCAGTAACGTCTTTGTACTCAACCTTCAGCATTTTGCTTACCCTGTGAGCGATAAGGTGTGCATCTTCAAGAGGCATGTCAGACCACACAAGCACATGCATATCTATCCGGATATCGCCCATGCCTCCACGAGTCCGGATCTTGTGGCAGCCGAGCACCCCCTCAATTCCTAAAACAAGGTTGCAGATCTCTTCTTCTTCAAGCCGGGACATGTCAAGCAGAACCTTTGAACTCTCTTTCATAATCCTGAACCCGGCCCTGAAGATAAGGAAAGAAATCAGAAGGGCGATTACAGGGTCAAGCAGGGGAAAACCTGACCGTATCGCAACCAGGCTTACTATAACCGAGAAAGAGACATAGATATCACTTTTAGTGTGCATGGAGTCTGCAATAAGTACCGAGCTGCTCAAGGCTACCCCTTGCCCATGTTCATAGCGAGTGACCAGGTAGTTCACACCCATTGTCCCGAGCATAATGATAAAGCTCAGGGCTGTTACCCCGGGAGTGCTCCGTACAAGAAAACGATCCAGAGCATTTTGGAAGATCTCAAACCCGACAAACAGAAGCAAGACAGCTATAAAAATCGAAGCAACTGTTTCGTACTTCTGGTGGCCGTAGGGATGTTCCCTGTCAGGAGGACGGGATGCAATAAAAATTCCCACAAGACCCACAATATTGGATACCCCGTCAAAAAGGGAATGATATCCGTCCGCAGTCATGCTTAAGGTGCCGGTTAATGTCCCGTAAATGATTTTAGCAAAAGCTACGGCAAGGTTCAGGAAAAGTACAAGAACAAGAACTTGCTGGACTTTTTTGAACCTATGCATCACCAGATGGCACCCCCAGATGTGAACTGCAAAACACAGGAATACGGAACGACAGAAACAAAAGGTTTAGTATAGCCGGAAGACGCTGTTGTTAGATAGTAACTTACGTTTTATATTATAATATTCTGCTGTCCCGAACTAGCAAACCAGAAAAATGTAAAAAAGAAATCGAAAGTAGAAAAGAAATAGGAAGTAGAAAAGAAATCAAAGTGGAAAAGAAATCAAAAGTGGAAAAGAAATCAAAAGTGGAAAAGAAATTAAAAGTGGAAAAGAAAAGGTGTTTTAGCACCCTGAGCCTGTCCACAACATATAGGCTTCAACTATTTCCTGCCCTTCGAGGAAGACAAGCCCGTGATCTTTGCCATATTCTTTTGATTTTTCTTTTGAAAGGGCTTTCCCACTAACGTCATCCAGCATCTCGCAGACAACCATTGCAGGGGTAATTCCTGCCATTCTGGCGAGGGCAACTGAAAGCTCTGTCTGGCCCATGCGTTCATCGAGAAGCCCTTCGGCAGCCCGGAGGAGAGCCACATGCCCGGGAGTCCGGAACTCGTTTCCAAACCGGACTCCGTTTCCGGAGAGGGAGTTTTCCGTGATTTCCCCGATTTTCCTGATTGTAAGGGCTCTTTCAAGATCAGGGATTCCTGTTCTTGTATCCCTGTGGTTGACCCAGATGGAAAAAGAGGAATGTGAATCGTACTTAAGGTCCCCGTCTTTTTCAACAACTTCTCCGAGGGATTCACTTGTTTTGCTGGCTTCCCGGACAATGTCTGCCATAAAAGGCAGCCTGAGCTGTTTTGATGCCACAGGATCTACTGCCACACAGATAAGCCCTCCTGCGTCTTTCCGCATCCACTTAACGTCTGTGTAAGTGACAGCCTTTGCAGGGATCACAAGATCCGTTTCTCCTTCCCTGGAGTCCGAGTCATAGATCTGAATCATTTTTCCGTCACGCAGGGCTTCCAGTGCCCTGTTGATGTTCTCATTACTATACTTCAGGCATTCGCATACTGTACTCTCGCTCATTCCTGTCCCTCCATACCCTGCTTTTTTACCCGTGTCACAATTCTATCTCCGTCTTTCAATTTCAGGGCATCCCTGAGTTTTACCGGTGCAATAATCTCAATTAAATCCGATGGGTAGTGCGTCCTGTCAGGAACGACCACAGCAGCTTCTATGCCCTCTACTTTGAGAGGATAACAATTCCCGCCTCCGAAAGTGCGTTCTCCATCATTAAAACCTTCTATCCGGACTGCGGGCATTTCTAGCAGCCTGTTTCGAAGAGCCGAGCTGTTTTCAGAAAGCTGCACGTTCAGAGTACCCGGGAAAGGTACAAAATGCAGTTTATCTTCAAATTGCTTCCTGTATCCGGGGATGTTTATATAGTACTGACCTTCACCAAGACCTTTAAGCACATTTCCTTCAAGTTCCAGGGTATCAGGCTCTGAGGAAAAGATCCTGTTGTATTCAACGTATTCGTTCTTTAGGATTTCAATCCCTTTTTCGGTCATTTTTATCAACTGGCCACCGGGGACTATCTTTCTTTCAATTAACCGCTCTTCTTCCATCTGCTTTAGCTTTCTTGCTGCGGTTTTAGAGCTGTCCCCCGTATGCTTGTGAAACTCACTCGAAGAGACCTTAACATTTTTGTTTACTGCCCCTCTGAGGGCAAGTTTCTTCAGGTATTCAATGTCCGGCACTGTCTGCACCCTTATTGCCTTAATTTTGAGATGCGTCTCAATTATGAGATGTAAGACTACGCATTTCATTATAATAAAACTTTTGATATTAGGCAGGACTGGAGGATAAAGGAATCAGTATTCCGAATAGTAATATAAAAAGTTTTATGAAACAACTAAGTAGAATAGAGAGAATTAGAAAACATACCTGCCATGACACAGCAGATCAATATCGAATGCCACTCATGTTCGCCTGAGGAATCACACACTACTGGCATTTCAAGCCTTCTTTCCCATGCGTCGAGCGCCTCTTGAGCCCACCTGTGTACGGCAAATACAAAAAAATCATTAACCGGGCTGGAAAAACCTTGAATCTGGAATAATAACCATGAAGCTAGAGATGGGCTGATTTCCAGGATAATAGATAGTAATTTCCAGGATAATGGATAGTAAAAGGATAACAACGTTCCAGGCTCAGGGTTTAAATTCAGGAGCCATTTGCTTTTTTACTCTTTTATCTTTATCTCGAATTTATTTTTAATGGGGCTTTTTTATGTCCGAACTTCTCCTGCAAGATACCTTCAGAAGAAAACATCACCGGAGAAGTTAAGTATTTAGTATTTTGAATCCATCTACTGATTAGACTATGATAAGAGAAATTGATATTGAGTGCCCCTCCTGTTCCCCGCAAGAGGAAGTTGGACATGAAGTTCTGAAAGAAGGACAGAGCCCGCTTGTCCGCTGTATGAAGTGCGGCCAGGTGCATCCTGCAAAGATTAAAACCCCGAAAAACATCAGCGTGAGGGTCATTGTCAGCAAGATGGATACCTCAAATACCTTCAAAACCGATCTGGATTCCGAGACTGTTCTTGAGGTGGATGACGAGCTGATTGTTGACGATGAAGAGACGGGAATGGTATGCCCTATCCTGATCACCTCCCTTGAAGCAGGAGGGAAACGTGTCAATGCAGGCATTGCAGAAGAAATAGAGACAGTGTGGGGAAGGGCAATTGATGAGATAACTGTAAAATTCTCCGTACAGCAAGGAACTGAAAAAACGGAAGTAATGGAAAAACGCGTTCCCGGAGACTATGAATTTGTAGTGGGAGCAGAGGAGAAAGTTGGAAACACCAGGATTTTCATCACCAAAATCAAGGTCAGAGACGGGCTGTTCAGGTCAAGGAGAGACGACGTTGTACTTGCAAAATATGTAAAACGTATATTTGCCAAAAAGAAAAGAGAAGGATCAATTCAGGGTGGGAGCAGAAGAGGACCGTGGTAAAGAAAACCACATCGAAAAAAAGGGAGTAAGAAAACAGGACGAAGACCAGGAAGAACTGCATAAACTCGAAGAGATGCGAGAGCACCTCATAAGAGGGCTTGAGATCCATGGAACAGGAAGAAAAGTCCTCAAAGCCATGCTCAAGGTCCCAAGGCATATATTTGTCCCGGAATACGCGAAAAAGGGGGCTTACATTGATACGCCTCTGAATATCGGCTTCGGGCAAACTATCTCTGCCCCTCATATGGTTGCCATTATGTGTGATCTCCTTGAGCTTTCGGAAGGGCTAAAGGTCCTGGAAATAGGGGCGGGGTCAGGATATCATGCAGCAGTAATGGGGGAACTTGTAGGGAGGAAGGGGCATGTATACACTGTTGAGCGCATAGAGCCCCTTGTGAATTTTGCAAGGGAGAACCTGAAAAAAGCTGGCTACGAAAACGTTACCGTACTGCTTGAAGACGGATCTGTGGGCTATTCCAGCTATGCTCCTTATGACAGGATAGTTGTAACATGCGCAGCTCCTGACATCCCTGAGCCTCTACTGGAGCAATTGAAACCCGGAGGAATAATGGTAATTCCTGTAGGGGAATATGTCCAGGAGCTTATCAGAATTAAAAAAGATAGCGAAGGCAGTATACACAAAGAGAAAAGAGGGGGAGTTATTTTCGTGCCTTTGATAGGCAAATACGGGTTTTAAAAGAACCAGGAGTATGACGCAGATAGAAGAAGTTGGAAATCCACGCCTTTTAATCAATAAAATAAAAGTTAGGGATGGGGTATTCAGGTCCAGAAAAGCGACGTTGTGCTTGCAAAACAAGTAAACAAAATTGTCAGAAAGAAGGAGGATGATTTTGGTCAACGCGATTTCCGAAAAGGACTATGGTAAGGATAACAAGAGAAGAACAAAAGAAGAAAAAGAAGAAAAAGAATTCGAAGAGCTTCGCAAGCTCCTTGTAGAAAGGCTTGAAGGTATCGTACTGGAAAAAAATGTGCTCAAGGCCATGCTCCATGTTCCCAGACACAGGTTTGTTCCGGAATATGAGCAAAGGGCAGCTTATACGGACAGACCTCTAGAAATCAGCCACGGGCAAACAATATCCGCCCCTCATATGGTTGCTATTATGTGTGAAATCCTGGAGCTGTCTGAAGGGCATAAAGTCCTGGAAATTGGGGCAGGTTCCGGATATAATGCTGCAGTGATGGCAGAGCTCATAGGAAAAACCGGACGTATATACACTGTGGAGCGCATAAAACCTCTTGTAAATTTTGCAATGAAGAACCTGGAAGAAACGGGGTACGATAATGTTACAGTATTACTTGAGAATGGATCAATAGGTTATCCCCGGTATGCACCTTATGACAGGATAGTTGTAACATGCGCAGCGCCCTCTATCCCTAAGACTCTGCTGGAACAGTTGAAACCCGGGGGGATAATGGTAATTCCTGTAGGGGATTATTTCCAGGAACTTATCAGGATTAAAAAAGATAGCAATGGCAATATACATAAGAAAAGAAAAGGTGAGGTTACCTTCGTGCCTATGCTCGGAAAACATGGTTTCCCAAAAAATTAAGAACGTGATAATTTGGCATTAGAAAAAAGTCTGAAGCAAGGCTATAAGCATCTCCTTTAATAAATTAAAAAAAATTAAATAAGGTATTAATATATGTGAAATTAACTACTTGATATGGACATCGATAATTACGAGGATTTTGAAGAAATTCATGTCAAAGATGTCTACATAGTTGATGTTTTCAGTGACCCTACCCCGGTAGTACTGCTTGAGAATTTAAAAGGCGAGATGCTTCCCATATATATTGGGCATCTGGAAGCCCTTTCAATAGGAAACGTGCTTAAAAATATCTCTCCTCCTCGCCCGATGGCTCATGACCTCATGGTTAATATTTTTGACCGTATGGAAATAAAGGTAGAGGGCGTAATGATCGATGATAAGGTGGATAAAGTCTATTATGCCCGCCTCCTGATAAGAAAGGACAATAACATAATGCAATTCGATGCAAGACCAAGTGACTGCATTGCCCTCGCCCTCAGGGTGGGAGCCCCGATCAGAATTAGAAAGAAAGTGCTGGAATGTTCCGAAATAGAGATGTCCAGACTTGAAGGCGCACGTGTGATGAATATTTTTGGCTGAATCAGCAGAGTTGCGGCTCTGCAGTGCGCTGTCCTTTTCGCTCGCTCAAGAGGACTACTTGATGGGTTTTGGCATTTCACATCTGTTTATTCTGCTTTTTTGCAGGGCCTCCAGACCGGCTGGTGGAGGTGCTGATGTTTACTTGAATTAAAACAAGGTTTCTGAGGTAAAGGAAAGTGTTCTCTCAGTCCGGGGGCATTTATCCAATGTATTTTTATCTCTCTTAATCGCGTTGTCGGTTTTTAGGTCGCTTATTATCTGGTTGGCAGGTCGGCCCAGGTCCTTGCGGCGCAGGGAGAGAAAACGGAAGATCTTCTCCCGGACTCTGGAATATATCAACCAGTTAATGAGGAACCACCAGATTATTCCATCTCTACTTATTCTGACAGCCTGCTGCCCTCAGGACTTCTACCGCTTAATTTCAATAAGCTTTTAATAACAGTTAACTTCAATATCCCTTGATGCTCACCAAAAGAATCATACCATGCCTTGATGTGACCCTTGATAGGGCAGGCGGCTGTGTAGTCAAGGGTGTGGAGTTTGTGGACCTGAAAGAGGCCGGAGACCCTGTGGAACTCGCCAAGCGCTATAATGAAGACGGCGCAGACGAACTTGTTTTCCTGGATATCACAGCTTCAGCTCACGGCAGGGGAACCATGATCGATGTGATCGAAAGGACCGCAGATGAGGTTTTTATCCCTCTCACAGTTGGAGGCGGGATCAGTTCAATTAACGCTATCCGCCAGATCCTGAGGGCAGGCGCTGATAAGGTTTCGGTCAACACCTCGGCAATAAAAAACCCTGATTTTATAAAAGAGTCCTCTGACATATTCGGAGCCCAGTGTATTGTTACTGCGATTGACTGCAGGCGAAATACAGACATAAAGAACAATCTCGGCAAAACCATACTGGAACTTGAAGATGGGACCCCCGCCTGGTATGAAGTGGTAATTTACGGAGGCAGGGAAACTACGGGGATTGATGCCGTGCAGTGGGCAAGAAGAGCAGAAGAACTGGGTTCAGGAGAAATCCTGCTTACAAGTATGGACCGGGATGGGACCTGCGCTGGCTACGATATCCCCATTACAAGAAAGCTCTCCGAAGAACTGGATGTCCCAATCATCGCCTCTGGCGGAGTTGGAAACCCACAGCATATCTATGAAGGGTTTTCCAAAGGAAAAGCCGATGCAGCCCTTGCAGCAAGCATTTTCCACTTCAGTGAATATTCAATACGAGAAGTAAAAGAGTACCTGAGAGAGCGGGAAATCCCTGTAAGGCTCTGAATGCTGGAAAAAATTGAGGATGATGCCCTTCAGAAGAGCCTGGCATCCATAATCCTTAATTTTCAAGGGATCTATTTTTCCAGGAGATCTATTTTCCAGGGCTTTACTTCACCCAGAGCATTACGGCATCAGGAGCTTCGATTACCTCAGCGAGTCTTCCTTCTATAATATATTTACTTCCAGATATTTTGAGATACTTTTTTATTTATTAGAGGCAATCTCTTATCTGGAATTTTTATCTGAATTCTTATCGGGGTAATCGAAGATGTCAGAAACAGAAACTATGGAAACTCTTGAAGGGTTGCAGTTGAAGATCCTGAACAACACCGGTGAGGACTTTGTGCTTCAGGCTCAGAAAATTGAGAAGGGGAAGTACAAAAAAGGCCATTTTGCTCCAGAAAAAATCGGGTCTTATGAAGAAAAGATCTTTGAGCTTATTGCATGCGATGGAAGCTGTGAGGGTGGAGCGGATATTGAAGGCTGGATTAAATACGGGATAGGATGCTCAGAGGGATACTTCAAGGTACACTTCAAGCACATGGGAAAGGAAGACAAAGTCAACTATTCCTGCGAATCCCACATGCATGATGGAAAAATACTCTGCGAAACCTCAAAAGATAAGAAAAACAACAGGATTATGACCTGGATAATTGGGCCAAAAGCATAACCCGGAAAAACATTATATCGGGTTTTGTCCGTTAGCTCTTTAATAATCTACTCCCCCTTTTATTATTTTTACAACAGTATTACCGATTGGTTTTAAGGTATTTTTAAGAGGAATTGCTTCCTGAGCAGTTATCAGCTTGCAGGAAGGAATATTTCCGCACTTTTTGATTTTCAGTTTTATGTTCTCCAAAAAGGATGCCAAAGCTTAATTAAGAGCATACTCTGTAATCCCATTTGATGAAGCCTGCGAAACCTGAACTGCTGGCACCGGCCGGCGGCATGGAAGCCCTTACGGCAGCTGTAGAAAACGGAGCTGATGCTGCATACATAGGAGCCAGGGCTTTTAGCGCCCGGGGATATGCATCTAATTTTTCAGAAGAAGAGCTTGAAAAAGCTATTGATTATGCCCATCTAAGGGGCGTAAAAATATACGTAACCGTAAACACCCTGCTCAAGGAAGGGGAAATGGAAAGTGCTCTTATATTGCTTTCCCGCCTGAGAGAAATGGGAACAGATGCAATCATCATTCAGGATCTTGGACTTATTTCCCTTTCCCGGAAATACCTGCCTGACCTTCCCCTGCATGCAAGCACGCAGATGACTTTGCACAACAGTGAAGGGGTTGCTTTTGTAAAGGAGCTGGGAATCGAAAGAGTTGTACTCTCACGGGAAGTTTCACTTGAAGATATAAATAAGATAAAAGAAAAAAATGATGTAGAGATAGAGGTTTTCGTACATGGAGCCCTCTGCATTTCCTATTCAGGCCAGTGCCTCCTGAGCAGCCTTATAGGGGGAAGAAGCGGAAACAGAGGATACTGCGCCCAGCCTTGCCGCAAAAAGTACAGGCTGTACTGTGCAGGAAAGCAGGTTAAAACCAGCGGCAGTTATCTTTTAAGCCCTAAGGACCTTAACACGACCTCAGGCCTTGGAGCCCTTATAGAAGCCGGGATCGAGTCTTTCAAAATTGAGGGCAGGATGAAAAGGCCGGAATATGTTGCAGGAGTTGTCAGGATCTACCACCGCCTGATTGACAGGTACCTGAAAAACCCTGCCGGTTATTCGGTTTCCGAAGAGGAGCAGGAGACCCTTACCCAGCTTTTTAACCGTGGCTTTACTTCAGGCTACTTTTTTGGAAACCCGCGTGAAAAACTTATGAGCCGGGAAAACCCCCACAACCGCGGGATTCCCGCAGGCACGGTTGTCAGCTATGACACGCGCACAAAGCGTATTCGCATAAAACTTTCAAACTCCCTCCGCCTGGGAGACGGGATAATGGTCGAAAATGCCGAGACCAGGCCTGAAGATAAAGGAAAAATCATATCCTCGATGTATACTGAAAGGGGCCCTGTATACAATGCGGGGAAAGGAGAAGTCATAGAGATCTCCTTTGATTCAAGGGCGCCATCAGGAAGCACGGTTTACAGGACACATGACAAGAAACTCATGGATTCCCTTAAAAAAGAAAGCGAATTCGGAGCCCTGAGGCCTAAGATCCCCTTACTTATCACAGCAACCATTGCCCCGGGAAAACCTGCCAGGCTCGAAATAAAGGACAGCGATTCAAATGTAGTGGCAGTTGAATCCGAATATCTGGTCGAGAAGGCAGAAAAGGTGCCAACCTCAAAAGCCCAGATAGAAAAACAGCTCACCAAGCTTGGAAATACTCTTTTTGAGGCAGCCGAACTTAATGTGAATGTAGAAGAGGATATTTTTATTCCCGTTGGGCAACTGAACGACTTGAGGACAAAAGCGGTCTTGCAGCTTGAAAACCTGCGCGTATCAAAGTGGAAGCGGGCGCCTCTAGAAAATCTGCAGTTCCCTGTATTTGGAGAAAAAAAGGCAACGGAAATAGAGGAAATAGAGGAAAACGGGAAACCAGAGGAAACAGAGAAAATAGGGGAAACACGGGAGATAGAGGAAATAAAAACCCAAAAACTTCCGGGAAAGCCCTTGCTTTCAGTTTCCGTGTATTCCTCTGAAGGGCTTGAAGGAGCTCTTGCAGGCGGAGCAGACTGTGTTTACTTCGGAGAGGGACTTTATAGAAGGCCGAAAGCAGCCGGAAAAGAGAAAAACTCCGACGGAGAGGAGGCTTCCGGCAGGAGTCTTGAATCTATTTTTGAAAGCGCTGTTCTGAAAGCCAGAGCTGCAGGCAGTAAAATCTATTTTAATACTCCTAAAATAGTGAAGGACTACGAGATGAAACCGGTGGAAGAACTTCTCTCCCATGTGGAAAAGTTCGGAGCTGACGGGGTCCTTGTTTCAAACCTCGGGACGTTTAACCTCGCAAAAGAAAAAAAGGTTCCGTGTATTGCAGACAGTCCCATGAATATCTATAACGGCTATACCTTTGCCCTTCTTTTGCAGAAAGGAGCAGAAATGGCTGTAATTTCTCCCGAATTAACGCTTGACGAGCTCAAAGAAGTAGCTGCTTACGGACCTGCCGAATGCATTATCCACGGCCGCCTCGAACTGATGGAATCCGAACACTGCCTTGCAGGAGGGCTGCTCGGGAAAGATGGAAATCAGTGCAGCGCACCCTGTACCTCAGGGAACTTTAAGCTGGTAGATGAAAAGAATTACGAATTTCCCCTGCTCATGGACTACCAGTGCAGGACTCACCTCCTAAACTCAAGGTCCCTCTGCATGCTGGAATATGTCCCGGTACTTATCGAAAGTGGTGTTTCAAGCCTGAGAATCGAGACTCTCGGAATGGACAATCCAGAAGAAATCAGGAGAATTACAGGGAAATACAGGAAAGCAATTGACGCATTTTGTGAGACCGGAGAGAGGGCAAAGGAAAAATGTGAGGATCTCGGGAAAGGTTTTACCACAGGGCATTACTTCAGAGGCGTACAGTAAGAGAACCGAAACAGAAAAAACAGACAAAAAGAGCGGCAAGAGATAGAAGAGAAAAAAGGATGATCGGATAATGGAAAAGAAGAACATTGCAAAACAAGAGAATCCGAAGATTTTCCTGTCAGGCTCGATCCGGGGAGGAAGACAGCTTCTTGAGACATACCGGTTTATGTACGACGCCCTCGAAGAAGCAGGAGCGGAAGTACTCACCTGGCATGTTGCAGACCCCGAGCTGGAAGAAAACGAATCAAAAATGACTGAACAGGAAATATATGCCAGAGATATTGGTTTGCTTGCAAAAAGTGATGCGCTGATTGCAGAAGTGACAGTACCGTCCACGGGTGTAGGCTATGAAATATGCAGGGCGCTTCTCCGGAAAATTCCTGTACTCTGCCTGCACAGGTCCGATGCGGCAGTCTCTTCAATGGTGCTCGGGAATCCTGAGCCTTCACTGGAGGTACAGACTTATTCAAACGAGGCAGCACTTAATGAAATTATTATTAAATTTGTCCGGGCTCTCTAAGGAAAAATGCCGTAAAATAGTGTTCCGTCCTCAAATAAAAAAAATAAGAGGCCATTTTCGAGTATATCTGACACAAATATCCAAAAAGACACAACTGGTTCATAAAACCCAATGATAAATATAAATAATTTGAACTCTATGTATAATCTATGGTAGTTGGAGTTCCCGAAATATCAGTATTAATTCTGGCAGCTGTAGTGGCATTTGTGCTGTACAAAGTCCTCAAGACTGCCACCGGCCTTGCAATAAATGCAGCACTTGGGATCTTAACCCTGATCGTAGCAAAGTTTTTGTTAGGACTTGAAATCGCAATCACCTGGGTAGCAGTCCTGGTCTGCGCAATAGGAGGAATTTTCGGAGCCCTTGTAATAATCGTGCTTAATTACCTTAAGCTAGCTTTTGTATGAAAAAATAAAATATTCAGGTTGTTTTTAAAGTTGTATAGAGGGTCTAAAACGGTAAAAAACAGATGAGTAGGAAGATTCAGAAAAAGTCTGAATTAAATTCAAAGTTTCCGGAAAACTCCCCTGACCATGTGCCGTTGATAAGATTCCCCTCTAAAAGTTTTCTCTTTTATTACATTTTCCAGTTCAAGAACTTCAAACCCGCAAAAAAGTTCCTTTACTTCTTCTTCAGTAAAATAATGGTAAATTATCCCATTTTGCCGGGCAAAAGTTTTTTCTTCAAATGGGCTTGAAGGCTCCCCTCCGCAACGCATATCTTCACAGCCGAAAGCCTCGAAAAAAATAAAACCGCCACAGCAGAGAAGGCGGGAGAATTCCCTGACAGCAGCTTCCCGTTCTTCTTTAAAAAGATGCTGGAGCACCCCGTAACAGAGAATTCCGTCAAATGACCCGGATTTGAAAGGAAGGGCATGCACACTTGCCCCAAGATGTTCTGCAAACCTGCCGCTTCTTGCAAGCTGTGAGCGGGAACTTCCAAGGGCAGTTAAAGAGATATCAGCTCCAATAGCGGTGTAGTGCCTTGAAAGCTCCCCAAGGTACCTTCCGTTCCCTGAGCCTGCATCCAGAACTCTCGCTTCTGGCGCAAGATAAGCCTGCAAACTCCGAATAGACGCAGGCCCCCCCCATTTGAGATGGGCGTATTCTTTATCCCAGGCAAGGAAGTGCTCTTTTGAAGAGCCTGCGGGTTTTTTCACCGGGGCATCTATATCCTTTGATGCGTCCAAATCCTCTATTTCAACCTCGCCAGTTATCTCTGTGTCTGCGACGCCCATATCCTTTATAACCCGCTTATCATTGGTTTCTATATTCATCCGTCTTTTTCCTTATTCATCCGTCTTTTTCCTTATTCATCCGTCTTTTTCCGTATTTACCGGGCTTTTTCCTTACCCAACTAGCGTTTTCCTTAGTTATCTGGCTTTTTATTTACCCGGCTAGCGTTTTCCTTATCCATCCGGATTTATTCACCCGCGTTTTTCAGGGATGTATGTTGAAGCTTCCCTGAACCGGTTTATAAGGAAACCCTCCTCAAAAGAAGATAAGAACCAGCCGGCTTTAGGGCCCGAGCTCTGCCCGAGAATTGAGGTGTAAATCGCTTTGAAAAGGTCTTTTGGGTCCACCTGTGGGGCCGGCTCATTTAACTTTTCAGCGATCAACCGGTTCAATTCAGAACCTTCATCTTTTGCGGAATAGACCAGCATATGGTATTCCTCTCCGCTGATCTTTCCTCTTGCTTCGATAAGGTCTGCAAACGCGCCAAGAAAGGCTTTCTGGAGCTCCGAAAGGGTTGCTACCTGCACAGGCACTCTCTCTTTTACACTGAACCTGGCAAAAGGAGGGGCGTACAGTTCAAGCCATTTTGAGACATTATCCACAAGTTCCCTGATACACTTTTCATCTTCAATTGAAAAGCCCGAACGCTTTACGATCTTCAGCACCTGCCCGAAATCTCCACGGGCGACCTGATAGATTGTCACCATCTGCTTGAAAGGAATTTCCGGATGGCAGATACCGGTTGCCCGGGAGAGTTCGTAAATCTTCTTTTCAAAGTCCCCGAGGGAAGGATCATTTCCCCGGAATATTTCCCTGAGCCGCTCGTATTCGTCCACCATGGTAAGGAGAGGCTGCCCGGGGTCAAACTTGATATGTTTTTCAGGTTTTGTACGGATGATAAGGTAGCGAAGGACTTCCGGAGGCACCACCTCAAGCATATCCGAAATCGAGACAACCACTCCCGTAGAAGAAGACATTGCTCCCTGCTTCCCAAGCATTATCCACTCATAGACTATAGGGTAGGGAGGTTCGTGCCCGTAGATTTCCCGTACTATTCGCATTCCGGTATCATAGGAGCCACCCCTTGAGGCGTGGTCTTTTCCGAATGGTTCCACAGTTACCCCAAGAACAGCCCATCGGGCAGGCCAGTCCACTCTCCAGGTAAGCTTTCCCCCTCCTGCCATCGGCACCGTCCCGGAGTGCCCGCAGGCACAGACATAGTCCACAGTTTCGGCTTCCAGGTCAAAACCCGTAACCTTCGTGGTCGTGATTTTACCACATTCGTTACAGCGGGGGTTGAAAGGGCTCCATTCCTCTGCAACTGTTTTCCCCGAAACCTCTTCAAGAATTTTTGCAATTTCATTCCTTTTCACAAGGGCGGACTTTATCGCTTCGGTATACATTCCTGCCCTGTACATTTCGTCTGCCCTGTAAACCTCGGGGTTGATGCCAAGGCGTCTCAGGGCTTCAAGGAAAGGTTTCAGGAAATGCTCGGCATAGTTTGCGCATTCCCCACATGGACAGGGAACCTCGGAAATAGGTTTTCCCACATGCTCGGCATAACTTTCAGGAAGGAAAGGGTAAACCTTGCGCAGAGGGTCGTAGTTGTCGGCAATGTAGATTAAACGAGCATCTGCCCCTCTGTCAAGGAGTGCCCTGTAAGCAGCATCAGCAGTCACGACCTCCCTCATATTGCCTATATGGATATGTCCGGAGGGAGTGATTCCTGTGGCAACAAGGTGCTTGCCACTCTTATTTAACACGTCTTCGGCTATGAAGTCCGCCCAGTGAATTGTGTCAGCCATGGTTCTCACCAGAATGTCAGATAAACCGTAGAATCAGGTATGAAAACAAGAAATGAGGATCTGTTCATGCATTTACCTGCAGGTTTGGATTTCCTGCATAATTATCGTATCAACGGATAAACTTTGGGCTGGCAATAAAAATCCCTGAAGGCACTCGAGATATTTCCGTATCAGGGCGCAGGGAATCAAAAAAATGAAAACCGAAATGGATGGAAGAAAGAAAAAGAGAAAGTGATGAAGAAAAAGAGAAAGGAATGAAGAAAGAAAGAATAAACTCAGGGAGACAAAAAAAGAAAAAAAGAATGGAGGTTCAAAGGCAAATTATTTCAGGAGTCTACCGAATTATGGAGATTTAAAATGGCACTTTTTTAAGCAAATCAAGTAAATTTGATTTGCTAATAAATAAAAGCACGTATAAATATATAAATTTATCGCATCAAGCAGATTACATTACAAAAAAATAAAGATGACAGAACAACCTGACTGAAAACAACCGGAAAGGAAGTCCGGAATTTAAACAATTGTACCCTGAAAGAAAAACTGCAGATCGGAAAACCGAAGAAAAATGACTGCATAAAATAAAAAAGAATAATCGACAATAGAAAAATTAAGAATTTAATGAAAGAAAAAAGGGATTTGAATAAAATTCCAAAAAATAAAATGGAAAAGACGGTAGGGATATATCCCCGGAACACGGGTCAGGAAGGAATCTTCCAGAGCGGTTTCCCGGAGATATTGAAGCATTTTGACGGCTTTTAGCGTTTTTTTGCTTTCTACCGTTTTTCCATTGCATGGAGGAAGGTACAGGCCGGAGCCTGAACCAGTCCATCTTAAGCAATCTGTTTTCTGAAGAGATCGCAGGAGTTGATCTTGACGTCGAGAAGCTTCTCGATGTTCATCTTTGCTGCAATGCCTTTGGCTGCGCCAGGCACGGAGGTGATGACACCGATGTCAAGCTCTTCACGGAGTTCACGCATGACGTGCTCGTCTGAGAGGTCCATGGTGCTGACTCCGAGCTTCTTTGCGACGTACTCCTTGGCTTCTCCGATCCTCATGTTCTTTGAGAATTCCATCCTTGCGACAAGGTCGCCTGCGGCCCTGATTCCAGTCATACCGGAAGCCATAATGTGGGAAATCGGCATACCCATTGGGTCGCCGACTCCGATCTATATGCCGTCTACGCCGGCAATTTCGACCATTGCCTTGCTTGCCCTTGTAACGGCATCGATTGGAGGAGTCTCAAGCATCGGAATTCCGCCGACACCCATACCCATGTCAACGTGACAGGGGATAGTGGAAACTGCAACAGCTGCCTTCATGAAGGTGACAGCCCTTGCAAGGTTCCAGGCAGAGGTCTTGCTGGTGTTGGTGTTGCACACTGGACCGAAGACGTTTGCGCCTGCCTTTGCGATCAGGGGTGCCTGCTGGTGTGGCCAGAGGCCTGCGAGGGTTGTACCGTCGTACTGCAGGTTGCCGTGCATACCGAGTACACATTCCCCGGCCATTCCGGCTTCGATGTACATGTTAGGGAATTCCTTCCTGAGAGCCTCGATGGCGTGGAGGGTTCCGTACATGTCTGCGTCACCGGCTGCACCGGTGGTGTCAAAGTTTACACCGTCTGCCCCGGAGGCAAAGATTTTCTGCATAACCCATACGGTGTCCCTGGAAAGGTGCTCTGCGGCGTGTTCCATGGAGTCCCAGGCTTCCTGAATCTTGAAAGCCTTCATGAGGTCTCCAGGGTTCTCGAAAGGTCCGTCAGGAGTGTAGTACAGCCCCATGTTCGGCATTGCGCCATAGAAGAGAGGGATAACCATGTTCTGCTGGCAGACTTCCATTGCCTGGCACTCGTTTGAAACAACGGGCTTTACAGGTTTGTAGCTGTAGTCGATGTGACCGAGTTCCATGGTGTCGGCACCAAAGGCTCTCTCGTGCATCATGCAGCCGACAAG
>NZ_JJOV01000078.1:0-86698 GCF_000979385.1 Methanosarcina sp. 2.H.A.1B.4 | reverse complement strand
AATGAATAGAATGCAAATTTAATAAAGTTGAAAAGTTCCAGTTTAACAACAGACGATTATTATATTATTACTACCAGTAATTGTAGGACAGCCTGTAAAGATCTGGGGGGTTTACGCTTCGTTCTATAAATAAAGAACGACTATATATTCTCTGATAAATATAGTATAAAAGGCCGGATAATGGATTTCAGCACGAGATTTTTCCGGTTGAAATATTTTTACCTTTAGTTATAAAATGTAAGAATCTTTCCTGGGGGTGAAAGAATTACTTCTGTGATATCTGAAGATGCAGGACCTGAAGAACTTGAAGCAATCGCAGTTGCAGTACATTCTCTTGTAGGGCTTCCGACCACCATTCGCAGCCTCAAGCGGAAGGGACTTCGCCTGGAAAAAGGGGAAATAATTGACAGGGACTATACAGGACCTGTACTCGAAGAGGTGCTCAGGACCGGAAAGACCGTAAGGGGAGTTCCGAAGGAGGGCACTTACCTGGGCAGAAACGTGGCTGTTTGCCCGATCTTCTCAGAAGAAGGAGAGGTAATTGCAGCAATAGGAATTGTGGACCTATTATCTGCCCTTAAGATGCAGGAAATAATCCGGACCGTAGTAAACAATAGCCCTGCAGTTGTTTTCCTGTGGAGAAAGGAGGAAAAATGGCCATCCGAATTTGTGTCGGAAAATGTCGTCCAGTTTGGGTACACGGTGGAGGACTTTATTTCCGGCAATATCCTTTATGGGGACATCATCCACCCTGATGACCAGAAAAAAGTTGAAGAGATGTTTGAACAGCGTATCCGAAAAGGTGAAGTTGACTTCAATGCGGAGTACAGAATATTCACAAAAGCCGGAGACCTGCGCTGGGTCAACGAAAGGACATTTATCCAGCGGAATGAAGACGGAGAGATAACCCACTTGCAAGGGCTTGTCCTCGATATAACCGAACGGAAAGAGAATGAAGAAGCCCTCAGGAAATCTTTTGAAATGCAGAAGCTGTTGAGAACCATAATCAACAACAGCCAGGCAGTGGCATATTTATGGGAAAACAAAGAAAACCTGCCTACCGAATACGTTTCAGAAAACGTGACCCAATTCGGTTACACTGTAGAAGATTTCACATCAGGGAAAGTGGCTTACGGGAGTATAATTCACAGGGATGACATTGGCACGGTTATTGAAACCCTTAAACGCAACATCGCAGAAGGCCGGGATTCTTTCGATATTGAATACAGGATTTTTACAGGAGACGGAAAAATGCTCTGGGTGGATGAGAAAACCTTTATCCAGAGGGACAAAGAAGGCAAAGCAACACATCTTCAGGGCCTTGTTGTAGATATTACCGAACGAAAAGAAGCCCAGAAAATGCTTGAAATCCAGCGGGAACTGGGAATGAAACTTAATACGACCTGGAATCTCCATACCATTCTTGACCTGGTACTTGATGCCTGCCTGCAGATAAACGGACTGGATGCCGGGGGCGTATATATTAAAGACGAACTTATGGACCAGATAAATCTTGTTGCATCCAGGGGAATTTCACCCGAATTCAAAGAAAAGGTTTCAAGATATAAGGCAGAATCAAATGAGGCAAAACAGATCTGGATCAAAAAGCCCATTTACTCACTGGATTTTTACTCCGAAAATATGGCTGAAGCGGTAAGGGAAGAAGGAATTACAGCAGTCGCGGTAATCCCTCTTAAGTATAGTAACGAAATCGTAGGCAGCTTGAATTTTGCCTCCCATACTCTGGATAAGATTCCATGGAGTGTCCGCAACTTCCTTGAAAGCATCGCTCTCCAGGCAGTAAACCATATCGCTCCGGTCTGTATCCAGGCGGACTTATCGTGAACTACCCCTCCCTGCCATTTCCGGCAAAGCCGGAACTGTTGAGGAAAGGGGTCTTCCCACCCGTGGAGATAAAATAAGAACGTGTCTGCTCAATGAAAAGTAGGATATAAAAAAGACCATTGAGTAAAAAAGTCAGTTAGGTGGTTCACAAGGTTTATCCTGTATCAGGAAGTAGAATATTACCGGATCAGTTAAGGCTGTCCTGCTTTTACTCCATTTACAGTATCCTGTGTCATGAAGTATATTACTGGATCAGTTTTGAGGCTGTCCTGAATTTGCTCCATTCTACAGTAATCCCTCATGAACCAATCATATATATGTAAGTTATATTATAAAATACTGGCGATAGAATTTTGGATTATTTAAGCAGTCACTATATTCAACAATAGAATGCGATTGTTTACCTGCAATGGGTACTTTCATTTATCCCCCAGTATTTAAACACGTCAATTCACAGGAAGCAGCTGTATTATCCTGCTCCTTGATGCTGGACCTGGTGTTTAAAATCCTTTTGTTCAAAATCCTTTTGTTCAAATTACAATCCTTCCATGCTGATCAAAAGATATCGGGTTTTCTTTCCTTCACCGTCCCCCTGCTTTAATATTTTTCAGGATTTCCTTTACCCCGGGCCTTTTTCCGTACATGAGCAGGTAAACCCTGAACAACCGGCTTGAAATCACGATTACTACATGAATTGAAACAAAAAGGATAAAGAAACTCGCTGCGATCTGGTAGAAAGGAACTTCCGAAGCCCCGATCCTCGCAAGCATGGATGCAGGAGAAGTGAAAGGAAATAGGGACAGAAAAACTGCAAGCGGGCTGTCGGGGCTTGTAAGGATCACCTGCATGAATATAAGAGGAAATGCAGCTACAAATGTGAAAATTCCTGCTACCTGCTGGCTCTCCTGAAGAGAACCGGTTACTGCCCCAACTCCAGCCATCATGCTGGCAAAGAAGAGAAAGCCGAGCAGGAAATAAATAAGGGCAATAAAAAGGAGCATTGGCTCGATATCTACCGGAAGGGCATAGCCACCTCCCAGAAAGATTACTGAGAGCCACACGATAATCTGCAGGAGGCCGACTGCCCCAAGCCCCACTACTTTGCCGGTAAGAAGCTCGGAAGGGGTTACGGAAGAAAGAAGAACCTCCATAATTCTGTTTTCCTTTTCTTCAGCAACCCCACGAAGGAGATAGCCTGATGCCGAAAAAATACTGAAAAAGAGGAGAAAGGCCATAAGAAAAGGCAGACCAACGCTGGCAAGGATCTCGGCTATGCCCTGCTCTGAAGATTCTCCATTATCCCCTATATTATACATATTAAGGTTAATCGGATCTTTGACTCGCTCGAGCACGGGTTCATCCACCCGGTCTTTCAGGAGAGAATTGATCGCGATATTTGAAAGTTCAGACGAGAGTTCAGCCCCCGGAACTGACATTCCCTTTTCGGAGGCATAAAGTTCGATCACACCGGTCTCAAGGAAATCTGCAGGGACTATAAGATAGGAAGAAATCTGCCCTGACTGCAGGGCTTCCCTGGCTTCAGAGCCCTCTTCGTACCTTACAAACTCTATAGTTGAGGGCTTTGCTCCCAGCGGCCCCATAGAGAAACCTTCATGGGTTAATGATTCCGGAAAATCGAAGGAACCGGTCATGTCAATATAGCCTACCCTCTGATCTTCGGCAAGAGTGGTGCCGGCAAGCAGAGAGGGAATAATAGCGATTCCGGCAAGGAGAAGAGGAAAAGCAAAGGTCATGAAGAGAAACTCTTTACGCCTTACGGTTTTCAGGAACTCATGCCTGGCAACAATAAAGGTTTTTCCGGAAAATTTACTCACCAGAAGCACTCTCCACAGTCTCAATAAAAATCTCGTTCAGGGAAGGAAAAGCCTGCTCAAACCGCAGGAGATCAGCTCTCCGTACAAGCTCCTGAAGAACTGCCTGTGCGCTTATGCCTTCCTCAGGAAAGATCTCAACTGACCCTTCATGCTCTGTAATTTTTCTGATGCCTGGAATTTCTGAAATAATGCTCAAACTCCTTTTTTCAGCGAACTCCACAAGTAGAGAGTTATTCCCGTGCTCCTTTCGTATCCCTGCAACGGTGCCGTAAAGCACTCGCTCACCTTTATTCAGCATAAGGATCCTGTCGCAGAGCTTCTGCGCCTGTTCCATCATATGTGTGGAGAGGATAATGGTCCTGCCTGCACTCCTGTACTCGAGAATTTTGTCTTTAACGGTTTTCGTGCTTATGGGATCAAGCCCTGAAAAAGGCTCGTCAAGAATAATAAGTTCAGGCTCATGGATAATAGAAGAAAGGAACTGAATTTTTTGCTGCATCCCTTTTGAAAGCTCTTCTACCCTTTTCCCCCTGTGTTCGTACAGGTCCAGGGATTTCAGAAGAGACGCTGCATTCGCCTGAGCTTCTTTTTTAGGGACGTTTTTAAGCTGTGCGAGATAGACAAGCATATCCAGAAGCTTTGTTTTCCTGTACAACCCCCTTTCTTCAGGAAGGTAGCCAATCCTATCTTTTGCAGCAGGACCCAGAGAACCCCCAAAGACCCGGATTTCTCCCGAATCCGGTTTTATAATATCAAGAAGCAGCCTTAAAAGGGTGGTTTTTCCAGCCCCGTTTGGTCCCAGCAGCCCGAAGATCTCACCCTGTTCGACTGAAAAAGAGATGTCTCTGATAACATTTTTTTCTGCGAAAGACTTTGATACGCCTTCAAATTCCAGAGTATGCATCCAGATTAAATATATTCCAATATAGAATAACTTTATTGGATGTTTAATTTAGGGGAATAGGTGACAATATGCTACCCAGACTGGTTATACACAACACCATAAGTCTCGACGGCTCAACTACCGGCTTTACGGCAAACCTTGATGTTCACTATGGAATCCTGGGCAATTACGAGCCTGATGCCATGATAGTCGGCTCAAACACCGCAAAGGCGGGAACACAATTTTTTTGCGAAAAAGTCCCTCCGGAAGATGAATTGGACTTCAAGAAACCTGAAATTCAGCCTAACGACACCCGGGCATACTGGATGATCGCTGATTCCCGGGGAATTCTTGAAGGGCTGATGCACGTTTTCAGGCGTTCCGAGTACAGTAAAGATGTGATCGTCCTCGTATCGGAGAAAACTCCTGAGCCTTACATCAATTACCTGAAGGAAAGGAACTACGACTTTATCCGGGCAGGAGCGGCACGCGTGGATATCAAGCAAGCACTTGAAATTGCAAATGAACGGTATGGTTTTAAGCTTGTAGTCTCGGACAGCGGAGGAATACTGAACAGCATTCTGCTCGAACAGGGGCTCGTGGAGGAAATCAGCCTGGTCTTGACTCCGGAGATTGTGGGAAAAACCGGGACAAATCTTTTCAGAGGCATTGAGAAAAGCGGGATTCAACTCGAACTCGTAAGAAATGAAATTGTGGAAAAGAAGTATGTGCATCTGGTGTACAGGGTTTTAAAAGAATAAAAGGGATAAGAAAAGAATTAGAAAAAAATAAGAAAAGAATAAGAAAGGAATAAGAACCAACATCATTACCACTGAAAGGTTACTGAAAGAAACAGATTTGAGAGTAGTCATACCAATCCATGCGTCCACGGATTAAAAATTAGTCTATTGAAACTGCTTTGCGCCTTTCTATATTCTGTACTTTTTTGTAGGCAATGGACGATAGTTTTGACTATGTCGCAGATACGGCAATAATTTGCTGTACTTTTGGAGGGCCTGGACATATGGAATATACATACAGAGTTTTGAACTTAAAAGTAATTCTGTTGAGAGCGGAATAGGCTGCGTAAGATTATTATAGTTCTGATTATTCCAATCCTCCTATGTTAAGAGTTAGATATCAGGAATTCCCTCTTGAGATACAAAAAAATAAATTATTTTATTGTGTTAAAGCCCCTGATTCTTTCCCTGTAGCGAAAATATATGTCATGAATAATAATTATTAATCAGTTCAATAAACTTTATAATGTAAATCTATATAATATTAGGAAGTATTAGGCAGAAACGTTTCCGGGGAGAGTAAACCCGGATGAAATTTACGGTGGAATCTCAATACGAATTACAAAACTAACCCTATCATCTCATATACAGAGGATAGTTTCGAAAGTCTTGCTTTAAGCGGGATGGGATCTGGAAATCCAGAACTCTCTACCCGGACTGATAAACTGTTTTCAGCTTTTCTTTTAGCTGCCGGATCTCGGTTTGAGGAGTGAATACATTGCTCGAAGCCTTAGTATACGGTGCAATTGCCGCCCTTATATCCGGAACTGTCCTCCCTCTCCTGTACCGCAGTAAAAACACAAGAAAGACTTCTTTTGGCCTTTCTATTATATCATCAATCTTGCTTCTGGGTTTTGCAGGCGCGATCCTCTACACTGGAAAAGAGCCTGTATTTCCAGCCATTAGATATCTTCCGGGCCTGGATTTTACCCTTGCTGCAGACCGGCTCTCAGCCGGATTTATCCTGCTAATTGCAGCAGTCGTGCCCGGTGTTTCAATATATTCGGTAGAATATGTGGAACACGCTAAAAGTGAAGCCAGGAAAAACCTGCAGACAGCCCTGACAAATCTCTTTATCCTTGCCATGCTTATGGTTGTACTTGCAGGCAATATGGTCATTTTCCTTATTTTCTGGGAAATAATGTCCCTTTCATCTCTCCTGCTTGTGCTTCACGACTATTCCTCTGAGGAAAATAAAAAAGCAGGCTTTTTCTACTTCGTGATGACCAACATCAGCACGGCGTTTCTTTTTGTGGGCTTCATAAGCCTCTTCAAGTTGACAGGCTCGGCCGAGTTCGGACCGCTTGAATACTCTGCAGGCGAGCTGGCTCTCCCCTTTCTCTCCCTTTTTATTGGTTTCGGGGTCAAGGCAGGACTTGTTCCTTTCCACAAATGGCTTCCATATGCTCACCCTGCAGCCCCATCAAGTGTCTCGGCACTGATGTCCGGAGTCATGCTGAAGGTTGCAGTCTATGGCTTCCTGCGTTTCCTGCTCTCTGTCTTCACACCTGAACTCTGGTGGGGAGTACTCATCCTTACAGTAGGCAGCCTTTCAGCCCTCTTTGGGGTAATTTATGCCCTTAAGGAAAACGACATAAAAAGGCTCCTTGCCTACAGCAGCATTGAAAACATAGGGATCATTTTCACGGGAATAGGGCTGTATGTTATATTCAAAGTTGAAGGGCTTGAATCCCTCGCCCTGTTAAGCCTTGCAGGAGCCTGCTTCCATGCCTTTAACCATGCTCTCTTCAAAAGCCTGCTCTTCCTCTGTGCAGGCTCGATAGTCCATGCTACAGGCACAAGGAATATCGAAGCCTTCGGAGGCCTTGTAAAAACGATGCCTGTAACCTCAGCCCTTTTCATGATAGGTTCAGTCTCGATTGCAGCCCTGCCTCCAACAAACGGTTTTGCTGGTGAACTCCTGCTCTACCAGGCTTTCTTCCAGTCGTTTGCCGTAACTGACCCCCTTCTCACCGTATTTCTGATAACTGCTCTCTCAAGCTTTGCCCTTACCGGAGCGCTGGCAGCTGCTCTTTTCGTAAAACTTTTCGGGATCACCTGTCTTGCCATGCCGCGTTCGGAAAAGAGCCGCCTTGCTGTAGAAGTCCAGAAACCCATGCTGATAGGATCCGCAGTGCCGGCAGCTCTCTGCATACTTGCAGGGCTTTTCTCAAAGCAGCTCCTTTCTCTTGCAGGCTGGGAGATTGAGTTCCCGGACCTGCTTTTGCTGGGGCTTCTGCTTGGGTTAATATACGCAGCCCTTTTCCTGATAATCCGTTCAAAAGAAACGAGCCCTGCCAGGATTAGCGAAACCTGGGGATGCGGAAGTCCGACCCTTGCCCCTTACATGGAATACAGCTCTGCAGGCTTTTCCGAGCCTCTTGTAATGATCTTCAAAAACATTTACAGGACAAAGATTGTGCACAAAGCTGAGTACCTCGACAAACAGGAAAGCCTCTTTAAAAACGGGAACGTGGAAATCCGCCTTCTTCGCTTCTTTGAAGAGTACCTTTACATTCCTCCTGCGCAGGCAATCGAGAGTTTTTCAAAATATGTTTCAAGCCTGCAGAACGGAAAACTTGACAGTTACGTCCTTTACGCCTTTCTGGCAGTAATTGCGTTGATTATAGCAACCGGAGGCCTTGTATGAACACGTCGTTCCTGCTCTTTGCCCTCTTAAATCCGCTTTTTGCCCTGCTGGCAGCCCCTCTATACATGGCTCTGATCCGGAAGGTGAAGGCATACGCCCAGGGAAGAAAGGGCCCGAGGCTTTTTCAGGTTTATTACGATTTAAGAAAACTCATGAAGAAGGAAGCGGTCTATTCCCCTACCTCCTCCTGGATCATGCGGTTTACCCCATACCTCAACCTTTCGACTCTGCTAGTTTGTTCCCTTTTCGTACCTCTGGTCTTTGTACCGGAACCTGCAGGAGGGCTGGGGAATATCATTGTTTTCCTGTACCTTCTTGCACTTGAAAGGTTCTTTACCGCCCTTGGCGGACTTGACGCAGGAAGTGCTTTCGGAGGCATGGGCAGTTCAAGGTCAATGAGCCTTGCAGCCGTGATCGAACCAACAATGGTAATCGCTTTTGCAGCTCTGGCTTTTGTTCTGAAAAGCCTCAACCTGCACCATATGTTCGCACTTACTGCAGGCACGGTCCTTCCCATTAGCCCGACCCTTGTCCTGGTCTCAATCTCGCTCTTCATTATCCTGATCGTGGAGACCGGCAGGCTCCCTGTGGATAACCCGGCAACTCACCTTGAACTTACCATGATTAATGAGGCAATGATCCTTGAACAGACAGGAAAAAATCTTGCCCTGCTTGAACTTGCCCATGCTCTTAAACAGTTCCTGCTTATGGGGATATTGATTAACACAATTCTTCCAGTAGGGCTCAGTACTGAGATAGATGCCGGAAAAATTGTGGTCTCAGCCCTTCTCTTCCTCCTGAAAGCAGGACTGCTTGCAATAATAATCGGGCTCTTTGAATCAGCCCTTGCAAAGATGAGGCTCTTCAGGCTTCCTGCATTTTACGTGATGGCATTTTTCTTTTCAGCCCTTACCATCCTTATCGAGGTGTTTGCATGATTGACCCGCTCTTCCTTGAAGGCATAATAAAGGTCCTTTTCGTCTTTGTCCTTATCAGTGCAGGGCTGATCATCTCAACCCGCAACCTGAGTTCAGTCCTTACCACATACACAATCCAATCTTTCCTGCTAGCTGCAGTCTCATTTCTCCTCTACATGATAGACGGGAAAGGTCAGCTTCTGCTGCTGGCAGGCCTGACCCTGGCAAGCAAGGTAATTCTGATTCCTTACTTCATCTCCAGAATAGAAGAGAAAATCAAAATCGGAAGAGACCTTCACTTTGCATATCTGGAACCAACACCCTCTCTTCTGCTGAGCATAGGCCTTATCCTCCTCTCCTATACGTTCCTTTCAAGGGTCTTCGAAGGACTGCCCCTCTCGAGGCTCTTCTTCTTCGGGGCTGTGATAGGCCTTTCCCTGACCCTGATGGGCATGCTTGTGATGTTCAGCAGAAAAAAGGTAATCACAAAAGCGCTTGGCTACCTAAGCATGGAAAATGGGGTCCTGATGTTCGGGCTTTTTGTTACGGAGCTTCCCTTTATCATCGAAGTCCTGATTATAATCGACCTTATTATCCTGGTCATGCTGACCACTATTCTGGCTGTGGGGATGGACTCGAGCATTGAAGAATACAGGCAGAAATTCCGAAAACTGCAGATCTGGACAGGAGTGGAATCCCTGTGATCCGGTATTACCTGTTAGTAATGGGGATATTCCTGGCACTTGGCCTTATTCCAAAGTCCCACAGGCTCATGAATGCGCTTGCCGCAGGAAACGGCCTGCTGCACCTTGTCATGAGCTGCACAGCTCTGCTCATGCTTGACCTGCCAGGAAGGCTCGGAGAATCTCTCTATCTTGACCACCTTAACCTTTATGTGGAACTAATAACGGCCCTGGGATTTTCCGCAGCAGCCTTCTATGCCAGAGGGTATACTGACAGCCTTATGGAAGCCGGAGAACTTGACCCTAAAAACCTGAAGACCTTCTACCTTGCCTTCAATCTCCTGCTTGTTACATCCACTGTTGCGCTCTTTTCGGATAACCTGGCGCTTTTCTGGATCTTTGCAGAACTCACAACGGTCTGCGCTGCCATGCTTGTTGCAATTCTGTCAGCAAGGGAGAATATCGATGCAGCCTTAAAATACGTCTTCATAGTCTCCGGAGCCATGCTCTTTGCTTTCCTCGGACTGGTTTTCCTCTTCACCCTCTCGGAACAGACCCTCGGAGAGGGCACCCTCAACTGGACAGTACTGGCAGTTCATGCCTCTGAGTTTTCCCCTGCCCTTCTCCTTGCAAGCTTTACATTCACGTTCATAGGCTTCGGGGCAAAAGCAGGGGTAGCTCCTTTCCACACCTGGCTCCCGGACGCCTATGCAAGGGCACCTTCGGTAAGTGCAATTCTTTCAGGTCTAATGCAGAACCTGGGGATCTACGGAATTATCAGGATGTATGCCCTGCTTAGAGAGAGCAGTGCCGCCCCACAGGCGTCTTCTATCCTGATTGCAGCAGGGGTTTTCTCAATTGCTCTCGCTTCATTCAGCATGTTCCAGCAGAGGAATTTAAAGAGGCTGATAGCCTTCTCAAGTGTCGAGCATATGGGCCTTCTCCTCATAGGAATAGGGATCGGGACGCCTATTGCCCTTTTCTGGACTCTTTATTACATGCTCGTCCATATCCTGGTAAAGGAAACTCTGCTGTTTTCCGCAGGCATTCTGCACAGGCAATACAGAAGCAATATGCGTGAAAATATGAAGGATGTCTTCAAACTCCAGCCCATGGCAGCCTGGTGCCTGATCCTTGGCAGCATTGCAATAGTAGGAATGCCGCCTTTTCCTCTCTTCCCGGCAAAATTTTTCATCCTGCTGGAAAGTGCGGCAGTTTCTCCCTACATGACCCTTGCAGTGCTGCTCATGCTCATCCTTGCAGCTGCATCCTTTGCAAACTTCCTGTTGAAAGCCTTCTCAAAGGTGACTGTAGAAGAAGAAAACGAAAAAGAGGAGCACCGGCACATACCCAGGACTCCTGCGGGAACAGGAGGAAACGCAAAGGAACTCTCCACAGGAAAAGCAGTATATGAGAAAAGCAGGCTTCCGGGTCAATATATGGTAAAGAATGGAATGAAGGTCCCAACGATCTTCATGCTGGCTCTTGCCCTTGCCCTTGGCTTTTATTTCCCGGATTCACTAAGGGATCTGCTTGATGCGATAATTCTTGAACTCGGGTATGTTTAAGGGGCGGTAAATATGGATATCAAAATGAATAAAGATACAGCGGAATTGCTTTCAATAATTTCGGGCATTGTAGAAGAAGAGCCCGAACTGCTCAATGCCCGTGAAAACGAAATATACCTGAGGCTTTCGGAAACCGGGTTTGAAGATGCATCTCTTGCGCTTGCAGAAAGGAAGTTCAGCCTTATCGGGCTTTTTTGCGCAGAAGCCTTTGAAAAAAAGGGCGGCTTTACCCTCTTTTATGTTTTCAAACAGGCAGGAAGGGCACCTGCCCTTGTACTTGTCCGGGAGGCAGAAAAAGAAAAAAAGGTTCCCTCGGTTGCAGGAACCTTCCCCTCAGCTTCCTGGTTTGAGCGGGAAATAAGAGATGGTTTCGGGCTGGACTTTGCCGGTGCCCTTGATACCAGAAGGCTTTTCCTGCACGAGTGCTACCCTGAAGACTTCCACCCTCTGCTAAAAACCTTCAAAAACGGGCCTATCCGCCCCTCTGAATTCCCCCGAAAAGAGTACAGGTTCAGGCAGGTTAAAGGCGAAGGTGTATACCAGATCCCTGTCGGGCCTGTGCATGCCGGAATAATCGAGCCGGGGCATTTCAGGTTCAGCGTGATAGGAGAGCCTATATTCAGCCTGGAAATCCGGCTTTTTTACAAGCACAGGGGAATAGAGAAACTGGCTGAAGGAAAAAGCCCCTCAGAATGCGTCGCTCTTGCCGAAGCAGTGAGCGGGGACGAAAGTATGGCAAATGCAACAGGGTTCTGTATGGCAGTAGAGCAGGTCTGCGGAATAAAAGTACCTGAAAGGGCAGAACGCCTGCGGGCAATAATGCTTGAGCTCGAACGCGTTTATTCCCTGCTCGGAGACCTTGCTGGAATGGCTGTAGATGTAGGCTTTTCTCTTGTGGCAAGCCCCTTTTTAATACTGAGGGAAGAGGCATTCAGGCAGAACGAAAAACTGACAGGCTCAAGGTTCCTGCGCGGAATTACCATTCCCGGAGGGTTGAAAAAGGACATCCCCGATTCACTCCTGAACGACCTTCCTGCCTTCCTGGAAAAGTTTTCCAGGGCATTTGAAACTGCTTTCGAGAGGGCAATGTCTTCATCTTCACTTATTGACAGGTTTGCAACGACAGGCGTGATAAAAAAGGAACTTGTCTCTCCGCTTAACCTTACAGGCCCTCTTGCCAGGGCTTCAGGCTGTCCTGCCGACACCAGGCTCGACAGGCCCTATGGAGCCTATAAAGACTTTGCTCCGGAACTTTCAGTAAGGAAAATAGGGGATGTATTTTCCCGCTTTGAGGTAAAAGCCAATGAGGTCCGTGCATCTGCGGACCTGATCCTGCGCCTCGCAGAAAAACTTCCACAGGGCCCCATATTTGCTGAAAGTACCGGATACGCCGGATACGCCGGGCATAATCTAAGAGAAGCCAATAGCCCTGGAGCTACAGGATATTCCCTTGCCCTTGTAGAAGCCCCAAGGGGACAGAACCTGCACTGGGTCTACATGAAAAACGGGATTGTTGACCGTTATAAGGTAAGAACGGCATCTTTCTGTAACTGGCAAGTTATAGAACATGCAGTACTCGGAAATATTGTTCCCGACTTTCCCCTGATCAACAAGAGCCTTAACCTCTCCTATGCAGGAACCGACCTTTGAATATACAAAAACTCAGGAAACACGAGGTATAATTATGGTAAACCCTCTTTCCCTCTTTCTCCGGCCCAAGGTTACGGAGACCTTTGAATTCCGGGATGAAGAATTGGAAGCCCTTGGAGCAGAAATCAAAAAAGAGATCCCGAAAGTTTTCGGGAACAGCCTTGCCATCCGCGAACTGGATTCAGGCAGTGACAATTCCACAGAGATTGAAATCTCAAACCTCGGAAACCCTCATTATGATGTTGAGAGGTTCGGGATCTCTTTTGTTGCTTCCCCGAGACACGCTGACGTCCTGATGGTTACGGGAGCAGTTACCCTTAACATGGCTGAAGCTGTGAAAAAAACCTATGAAGCCATGCCCTCCCCAAAATTTGTGGTAGCAGTGGGAGACGATGCCTGTGACGGCGGGATCTATAAGGGTTCTTACGCCGTACTCGGCGGGGTTGATAAAATCCTGCCTGTGGATATGAAAATTCCCGGGAACCCGCCCTCTCCGAAAGAAATCCTGAAAGGGATTTTTGCCCTTGTAAAAAACGCCTCCAAATAAAAGCATCCAATAATCGTGGAACTCCTTCTGCTTCGGGCAGAGGAGACTTATTTTTTAGTGTTAAAACTTACTTTTTATTCCTCCCTCATCGGACTGCGAGTCTCTCAATTTCGGGAAAAAATATACCTGAGAACCTCAGGAAACCGGAAGAATACAGAGGAAAAAGTGAACTCCCAGAAAGGAGTAATCTCAAAGGGAGAACGCATGTCTGAAAGTTCGGGAAATCCAGATGCACAAACAGAAAAAGAAGTATCTGCCGCCAAGAAGTGGCTTTCAGTTAAAGAAGCCGAAGCTCTTGGCTACTACGATTTTATGAGTTACCTGGGAGTGCCCTATTATCATACAGGCGGCCTTACATCCACCAAAAAACTTGCTGATTTATGCCGGATTGACAGGACGAAAAAAGTCCTGATGGTAGGCTGTGGAACCGGCTTTTCTGCCTGTTTCCTTGCCAGAAAAATCGGCTGTGAGGTGGTGGGAATTGATATTGCAGAACTTTCCATTGAGAAGGCAAAAGAGCGGGCCAGAAGGCAGGGAGTTTCGGATAGGGTGAAATTCAGGGTTGGGGACGCTTATGCCCTGCCCTTCGAAGTCGGGACTTTTGACACCGTGATAACCGAGTTTGTGTCACAGTTCCTGGACAGGAGCAGGGCCTTCAAAGAATTCGCGCGGGTCCTGAAACCGGATGGCTATGTGGGAATCAACGAAATGTACAAAGAGGAGAGGATTCCCCCAAAAGCTGCTGAAGAAATCGCTTATGCAGAAAAAGTATTCGGGGAAATAACAGGGCTTCCCTTTTCCCTCTCCACGCCGGAAGAATGGAAAAAGGGACTTGAGGAAGGGGGGCTCAAAGATGTAAATGTCCGAAAGTTCAGGCCTTCTCCAGGCCCTGGAGAAGTAAAAGCCCTTATGGAGGGGATGGGCGGAAGCTGGAAATTTTCCCGGTACTTTGTAGAGCTGATTTTGAAAATGGGAAAATATTACCTGTTCAGCAGAACGATCCGGTACCGGTTCAACCGACTGGGAGAAGGCAAAAAAATCCTGCTCCGAAAAAAGTCAACCTCAAAATATGTAGGTTACGTCCTTGCTACCGGAATAAAGGAATGAGAAAAGGATTAGAAAGACAGACAGAAAATAAAAAAGGCAAAGAGACGAGGGAGAAGAAAAATAGGAAGTGAAAAAGGCAGAGAAAAAGGAAAAAAGGTGAAGAGTAAGGGAAATAGCAAAGAAAAAGGAAAAAAGGAAAAGAGTAAGGAAAAATAGCAAAGAAAAAGGAAAAAAGGAAAAGAGTAAGGAAAAGAGCAAAGAAAAAGAGCTTAACTTTAGGAAAGTAAGTGCTTTTTGGAAAAAAATATAAGGAATCAACTGAAAAGTAGCGCATGAGTGTTGCACTAAGTCCCCCTCACTATTTTCTTCTGGGAGAAAAAAGGACTTTTGCCAATGAAGGTTGCTTCCTGAAAAGAAATGAAGGAGAAACACTCCGGCATATTTGAGAAGCTTCTAGGGGAGATGGAGTAAAATGAAAATATCACTTATTGACCTGGCGTTCCTATCTGAAAAAAGGAAAGATTTATTGCTCCTTCTGGAAGAAGGGCCCAAGACAGGCGACGAAATAAAAACAGCCCTTAACGTAACCTCGACTTCAATTATGCCCCAGATCAAGAAATTAAAGGAAGGGCGTCTGATCGTGCTGGATGAAAACAATGCCTACAGGCTCACGGATATGGGGGAAATAGTTGTTGAGAAGATGGAGCCTCTGCTTGATACGGTCAGGGTTTTCGAGGAAAACTACGATTACTGGATTAACCATGATTTTACCGCAATTCCTGAGCATCTTCTTAATAGGATTAATGAACTCGGAAATTACTTCATGCTTGAAGCCGATCTTAACCGGCTTTTCGAAGTTCCAGAAGACTTTAAGAAGAATCTTCTTGAGTCGAAACACATAAAAATGTTTCTTTCATATTTCAATCCCCTCCATATTGAAATCTATTCAGAACTCGTAAGAAAAGAAGCAGAAATATGCCTTGTCCTGACAGAACCGGTCTTTGATAGAATGAAAAAGGATTATTTTGAAGACCTGAAGACTCTTGTAGAATCAAAGAATACGGAAATCTATATCTGTGACAAAAATGTAACACTTAAAGACGTCGTAACAGAACGTTTCTGCTCTCTTGTACTCTTTGATAAAAAAGGAAAATTTGACCATCAGCGGTTGATGAGCTTCGATGAAAGCGCACTTAAATGGTGCGAAGAGCTCTTTATATATTATAAAGAGATGTCCAGACGCCTGGAGAAAATATAATTTTTCACTGGTAATATGGTCTGTTTAAGACAGAAGTAGCATCTTTTTGAAACATAAGACTGAAGCCGGATAGAGACGAAAATCGAATCTGGACTGGAAATGGGATTAGGAAAAATACCTCAACTCGAAATAAAAAAATATCTTTCCGGCTACAATAGTTTTCCAATGTTAGCTTACTTTTCCTGATGTCCTCTACTTTCCAGACAGTAAATCTCTTTAGATTAATTCAGATTGTAAATATCGTCTCAGATTTCAAAACTTCTAATTACCAGCGTGTTTGTGATATTTTTTGATATATTACCAATTTTTTAAAACATATAAAATATATATAATTAAAGATATATTTTAAGATTGCAGTTCTGTGTCCTCTCTTTAGTCTCCCAGATATTTATCGATAAGGGACCTGAACCTGTGAATATCTATGGGTTTTGAGATATAATCCACACATCCCATTTCGATAAAGTGTTCTTCACTTCCCTTCATAGCATGGGCTGTGACAGCTATCACTGGAATATCTGCAGTAGCAGAGTTCTTTTTGATCCTGTCCATAACCTCAAGCCCATCCATTTTAGGAAGTTGCATATCGAGGAGGATAAGATCGAACTTTTTCTCAGCAAGGCGTTCAAGAGCCTTTATCCCGTCCTCAGCTTCTGTGACACGGTGGCCGTAAAACTCAAGGAGGTCCAGGATCAGTTCCATGTTCATGGGGTTATCTTCGACAATAAGAATTTCTTTCATCTTCACGCCTCTTCAGCATAGCTAATTGTTTTATCCTATTAATTAACTCTTTTCTTCCGAATGTACCCTTTTTAAGAATCGAAATAAGACGCTCCTTAAGTTCACCGTTCAGTTCTTCAATATTCTTCTCAGTAAACTCTCCTGCGGTACATACAATTAAAGGAATGTCTTTTGTCTTCTCATCTGCTCTCATGCGGGAAATTACCTCAAATCCGCTTATTCCCGGCATCAGCAGATCGAGGATAAGAATATCTGGCTGCTGCTCGGAAAAGAGGCTGTCCAGACCTTCCTGCCCACTATAAGCCTTTACTACCTCAAAGCCTTCGGGTTCAATCATTGAACTCAGCAGTTCTACTGCATTATCATCATCGTCAATGATAAGAATCCTTGGCTCTTCGAACCTTAACTTACCTGTGATCTCTCTTAAGGAATCCAGCAGTTCGATTCTTTTTACTGGCTTTGTAAAGGAATAAGTTGCCCCAAAGGCAATTCCCAGCTCGTTATTATCTGTCACTGAAATAATAAGTATGGGAATGCGGGCTGTCTCAGGGTCGCTCTTCAGCTGTCTCAGGACACCCCAGCCGTTAGTGTCAGGAAGGAAAACGTCTAGCGTGATAACATAAGGTTTCAGTTTCTTTGCAACGTTTAAAACATCTTTTCCTCTATATAGAGAGGCTGTACTGTACCCGTCGTCCCTGAGAACAACTGAAATCAGCTCATTGGAATTCCTCTCGTCATCAACTACGAGAACAAGATTCTGCGCTCCAATACTCTTTTCAGGAAGAAGGACCTCAGGAAGCTCGATTTCCTCCTGAAGGTCTTCTACACACTCTTTCACGGAAAAGGTAGCTGCTTTATTCATTTCAAACTCAAGCATTAAATCGTCAATGTCCTTAGTATCAGCTTTTCGGGACTCAGGCGGTTTGGTGAGCGGAATTATAAACATAAAAGTACTGCCTTTCTTAAGTTCACTTTCAACCCAGATATCTCCCTGGTGTAGATGTACAATTTTCTTCACGAGAGCAAGCCCAAGCCCTGTCCCGCAGTACTGCTTGGCGGATGATGCATCGATCTGAGTAAAGGGCTGGAAAAGTTTTTTCTGGTCTTCAGAAGAAATACCAATCCCTGTGTCCTTTACAGAAAAAATAGCTCGGTTTCCGCTTTTTATACAGTGGACAGATACCTTACCTCCTTCCGGGGTAAACTTGACCGCATTGCTTACAAGATTGTAAAGAATCTGAATAAAACGATTTTTGTCGGCTTGAATATCTGCAAAATCCGGTTCTACCTTAAAGCTTATTTCAAGAGATTTTACCTGGGTAAGAGGAGAAAGAGTAGCCTTAACCTCTTCGAAAACCGATTCAATAGAAAACTCACTGTAATGCAGCTCCATTTTTCCGGCTTCTACTTTTGAGAGGTCAAGAATGTCATTTATAAGTCCCAGAAGATGTTTTCCGCTGGTAGAGATGTTATTAACATATCTCAGCTGTTTTCCGTTGAGTTCCCCAAAAACTCTCTCAAGCAGTATGTCTGAAAAACCAATGATGGAATTCAGAGGTGTCCGCAGTTCATGGCTCATATTGGCAAGGAACTCACTCTTTGTACAGCTGGCAGCCTCAGCTTCCAGTTTTGCCTGAAGGAGCTTCTCTTCAGAACGTTTGTATGCTGTAATATCGAGCCCGGTTTGCAGGACTCCGGTTACTCTTCCGTTATTATCCTTTATCAGATTTGCACGGATCATCCAGACTTTTCCGTCCGGAGTAACTACCTCTCCGAACTCCTCATTTCCGGATTCAAGCGCTTTTTGTGCAAAAGATTCTCCGGAAACAGCATCGGACATTGGAGAAAATTCCTCATATCTGTGCCCAATAATGTTTTCAAGCTTAAGACCTGCATGGTCCAGAGAAGCCCTGTTTGCCCAGACGATTCTCAGCTCAATATCCATAAAGATCACGAGTTCGCTGAGAGAGTTGAGAATAACCCTCTTCTCGTGTTCCTGAGCTTTAGATTTATCAGAATTTATTTTCAGACGGTCAAGCATCCGGTTTATTCCTTCAGTTAACCTTGAGAGCTCATCATCCCCGTTCATAATACAATGTGCTGAGAAACTTTCGTCCTTCCCCACTTTTTCTACAAAATTATCAATGGCGACAATTCTGGATACTACCTCCCTGTCAAGAAGGAACTTACAGACTGCTCCGACCATGAGACCTGAAAACAGGAGGAAGAGTACGATATACTTGAGGGACTTCCTGCCTTCTGCATAGATGTTCCTGTCAGCATCCGCCCGAACCATGACGGTTGGATTTCCGTAAAGGTCTTCGTGGATATAATAACCTGCTAACCTGTTCCCCTCTACAATATGTGTGAAACTCTCGTTTCCATTTTCGAAAAAGGCTTGCTGGAAATCAGGAGGCAAATTATCAGGACTGTAAAGCAAAACCGGATTTCCTGTAATTTTCTGGATGGACTCGACAAAACCGGAATCCAGATTCATCCCCAGGATTATTGTGCCGATTATTTCCCTGTTATCGTATACAGCAGATACGGGGCGGCAGGAAACAATTGCAGGTCCGTTTTTCAGCAGGAGCATCCCGTTTAAAGAGCTCGTTTCTCCCCTGCAGAGAAGGCTTCCAGCATTTATTTTGTGGTTGATTTCGGGAATTAATGAGTCATTGGAAGCATTACCAGCGTTTATTGAATCCGAAACCTGAGAATATATGATGTCCCCTGAACTATTGACAAAAAAAATGAAGTCGTATCCGCTCAGGGTAAAAAGATCAGTGAGCACAGTTCTGCCAAGATCTTCTTGATTCTCACTTAGCATAAAAGCCCTGATGTCTTCCCTTGAAGAAAGGGCAGAGTTTGTCTCATCCAGTTGTATGATCTGGAAATCAATTACATTATGTATATTTTCCACGGTGCCAATTGCCTCTTTCTCCTCCAGGTCGGAAAAACTCGAGTAGAGGATATTCTGAGATGCAAAAATGACGAGCGAAGTAAGGAGGGCAAAAATGATATAGATAATAACAAAAATTTTTCTACTTACATTCATATTATGAACTCGGCTGGGTTGAAACAGAATAGGGGGTTAAAAAATAATTGTAGCAGATAGACTTGGGATGGTAAATATATAAAATACTCCACATACATAGTATAAAAGTTTATCCAGAGTCAGTAGTTAGAGGGGATAATAAGACTTTATTATCAAAAAAACGGATATATAGCATATTTTATAAAAAAATATATTAAATAAGAAGCAAAAACAGAACTTGCCAAAAGTGTTAATTGTCACATAATTTACTATCACACTATCTCATAAGTTATGTATCAGCTTTCTCTTCCAGCATGCCAGCTTTCTCTTCCAACATGCCAGCTTTCTCTTCCAACATGCCAGCTTTCTCTTCCAGCATGCCAGCTTTCTCTTCCAGCATGCCAGCTTTCTCTTCCAGCATGTCAGCTTTCTCTTCCAGCCTACATTTCAAAATACCCTTCCAGCCATTTTGAGTCCAGAGTAATTTATCCTCAGAAGTGACCGGATCACCATTTAAAGAATCTAGCTGCCCAGTTCACATTTATTCTCAGGAGATATTTCCTCAGTTCATCGATTCCCAGGAGGAAAACCGCAAAAGGAACGGCGAGTAGCATGTACCTGAGATCAATTGGAGCGGTGTTGAAGATAAGGTTAGCAAATGGATTCCAGATAATGAGGGCAAGAATCAGGAGTTCGCTTGCAATTCCCAGGAGAACCGGGCGGTTGCTGAACAGCCCCATTGAGAAGACAGACTGAAACCGGGTTCTTGAAGCAAAAACATTAGCGATCTGGCAAATGATCACGGCGGAGAAGAAAGCGGTTATTGCCTGCATATAAAGGGGATTAGTGTTTGCAAGCTGCTCACCGAAACTCCAGCCCCCATCAAAAAGTACGGCAAAATAACAGAAGAAACCTGCAGCAGCCTCTATAGGCCCTTTTACTCCATAGGATGTCAAAAGCACCTGGGGAGTTAATAACTTTTCATTCCTTGGTCGGGGAGGCCTCTTCATAATATCTCCCTCTCCTTTTTCCACCCCCAGAGTAATGGCAGGAAGGATATCAGTCCCCAGGTCGATTGCCAGGATAAGCTGGACAGTCATAGGAAGGGGAATAGAAAGGAGAACAAAAGCTATGAATGGCAGGATCTCGGGGATATTGCTTGTAAGGATGTAAACAATAAACTTTTTTATGTTATCAAAGACGGTTCTGCCCTCTTCTACAGCATTTACTATCGTAGCAAAATTGTCGTCCAGAAGCACCATGTCTGCGGCTTCGCGAGCCACATCCGTGCCGCTACCCATAGCGACCCCCATATCGGCATTCTTGATAGCAGGAGCATCGTTTACCCCATCACCGGTCATGGTCACGATCTCGCCTTCAGCCTGAAAGAGCTGTACAATTTTCAACTTCTGTACAGGAGAGGTTCGGGCAAAAACAATACTCGGGTTTTTGAGCCGGGAAGCAAGCTCTGTACGGGAGAGGGATTTCAGCTCGTCTCCGGTAATAATCTCAGGTTTTCCGGATACCGCAAGTCCTACATCCCTGGCAATTGACTCTGCGGTAACCGGGTGGTCACCTGTGATCATGACAACCTTAATCCCGGCAGCATGACATTTCGCAATAGCTTCTCTGGCTTCAGGGCGCGGTGGGTCTACAATCCCGATGAAACCCAGAAAAATAAAATCTCCGGTATACTCGTTCTTTGCTTCTGCCTGCCTGAAAGCAAGGGCAATTATCCTTTCGCCTTTTTCTGCCAGCCTCAGGTGCCTTTCCAGAAGCTCTTTTTGCCCGGCTTCATCCAGTTTTCGGATTTCTCCGGACTCCAGAACTGACCCGCACATTTCCACAACCACTTCCGGAGCGCCTTTAAGGTAGACCTCAAGTTTGCCTTCGGGAGTGCGGCAGACAACTTCCATGCGCCGGGTAAGGGAATCGAAAGGAAACTCCTCCAGCCTCGGATACTCTTGCTGGAGTTCTTTTACATTTTTTACATCTACGAAACTGTTCGCAAAAACAAGAAGCGCACCTTCTGTCGGGTCGCCAGTATATCCGGGAGGCGAGTCGTAAAGTTTCGCGTTATTGCAGAGCCCTGCAACCCTTATAAAAACCGGAGGAATCTTTTCCGGATTCCACACGGGATTTCCTGTAACAGGAACTCCTTTTGCGCCTGAGTCAGTACCTTTCTCCGCAAGACCTTTTTTTGTACCATCTTCTGCATCCTGCCCTGCAGAGCCTTCTTGAGAAAGGGAAGGTTTTTCCGGCTCCAGAGTTTCAAACCCTACGATAAGAGAATTTACTGCCATCCTGTTCTGAGTAAGGGTCCCGGTTTTGTCCGTGCAAATCACAGTAGTTGAGCCCAGGGTTTCCACAGACTCAAGCTGTTTTATAAGGGCATTCCGGGAAGCCATTCTTCGGGAAGCAAGGCTGAGGGCAAGCGTAACTGTGGGCAAAAGCCCTTCAGGAACATTGGCAACAATGATTCCTATGGCAAAGATAAGGCTTGCGAGAAAAATATTCTGGAGAAAGAATGCGAGCAGGAAAAAGGTAATTCCAAGGAAAATCGCAATTGCTGAAATAATCTTTATGAAATGGTTGAGTTCTTTTCGGATAGGGGTGTCCACGGATAATGTCTGCTCTGTAAGCGTTGCGAGGCTTCCGATCTGGGTATCCTGTCCGGTCCCGAAAACAACGACTTTACCGTTCCCGCTCTGTACGAGAGTTCCGGAAAAAACCATATTCCGGCATTCCAGCAGATTCGAATTAGTGCATTCAAGAGAACGCAACTGCGGCTCTGATTCCCCGGTCAGGGTTGAATTGTCCACTTTCAGGGAATTGGTTTCAATCAGACGCCCATCTGCAGGAACCTTATCCCCCTCTTCAATAAGGACGACATCCCCTACCACAAGTTCCGAAGCCAGGACATCCCTTACTTTTCCATCCCTGAAGACCTTTGCATGAGGAGGTAGAAGCTGCCGGAAGCTTTCCATTGTCTTTGCAGCCTGATACTCCTGCACAAACGTGAAAGTCCCGTTAAGGAGAACGACTGCGAAAAGAGCAACCCCTATATAGAGATTTCCCTTCCCGGGATCAAGGTACTCGCCAAGAAAAGATAGAATCGCTCCTACAGTCAGCAGGACAGCAAAAAAATTTCGGAACTGACGGACGTATCTCTTAAGTATGCTTTCCTTTCCTGCTTCTTCGAGGATATTTGGTCCGCATTCCTGAAGCCTTCGTGTAGCTTCCTGTTCATTGAGCCCGTTTTCGTCCGTTTCGAACCTTTTTAGAAATTCTGGAAGAGAAATAAGATGTTCATCGCCCCGAGGAGAGCATACCCTATTTTGATTTCCAGCCAATTCCTTTTCCATCCAATCCCCTATAGTTCAATGTGACGTAAGAATAAGAAACTTAACGTTACGAATCTGCCGAATTACTTCAAAAATCCAGAATAATCAATTATCTGAGGCTGGTATTTAATAGAGCTTTTACCGATTACAGAACCGGATATTAGAAGATAGAGGATGGAAAAGGATTGGAAGAAATAAGGACCTGGATAATAGAGTTAAAATTTATTACATGATTTATTAAAAAAAAGGCAAAAAAAAATTCTCGGCAATTAGCTTTTATAATTTGGTAACTAAAAAAATATTCGTATCCTAACTCAATTGAGAGGCTAGAGAATTGTTTTTACTGCCATTATTCTCACTCCTGCTCAGGCGAGACAAAAAAGCTGATTCATAAGGCACTAGCTGGCTCCATTCATCAGTAAGAACTACAGTTTTTTAATAGATTTTGAACTCTGGATACTCTTGTCCAGAGTGTGAAACATTTTGGATTGAAAAGGTCTATATAATATTGTCAAGTAGACAATTAAATTGGAATAAAAATATATGTATAAGAATAGAAGTAAAAAAGGTATGACCGATATGAGCGAATTCACACTTAAAACAAGACTTTTAGCTGCCCTTGAAGGCAAGCCCGTTGACAAAACACCAGTTTGTTCCGTGACCCAGACCGGGATTGTAGAACTCATGGATGAAGTCGGAGCCCCCTGGCCTGAATCCCACACCAGCCCTGAACTTATGGCAAAGCTGGCACTCGCCAACCACGAGCTCAGCGGACTTGAAGCTGTAAGGGTCCCCTACTGCCTTACCGTCCTGGTCGAAGCCATGGGCTGTGAGATCAATATGGGTACCAAGAACAGGCAGCCCTCCGTCACCGGTCACCCTTACCCCAAAGAAATTGAAGGCGCAACAATCCCTGCAGACCTCCTTCAGAGAGGCAGAATTCCAGCAGTACTTGAAGCAATCAAGATCATCAGGGAAAAAGTAGGTCCTGATGTGCCAATCGTTGGCGGTATGGAAGGCCCTATCACAGTCGCTTCCGACCTTATAAGTGTAAAATCCTTCATGAAATGGTCCATCAAAAAACCTGAACTCTTCGAACAGGCCCTGGACCTCGCAACTGAAGCCTCAATCATCTATGCAAACGCAATGGTCGAAGCAGGTGCAGATGTCATTGCCATTGCAGACCCTGTCGCTTCCCCTGACCTCATGAGCCCTGACTCCTTTAAGCAGTATCTCCAGCCAAGGCTGCAGAAGTTCTCCGCCAATGTGAACTCCATAACCATCCTTCACATCTGTGGAAACGTGAACGCAGTTCTCGACTATATGGCAGACTGCGGATTTGAAGGCCTCAGCGTTGAAGAAAAAATCGGCAGCGTAAAGAAGGCAAAGGAAATCATCGGAACCAGAGCAAGGTTAGTAGGAAACATCTCCAGTCCGTTCACCCTGCTGCCCGGACCTGTTGACAAGATCAACGCCGAAGCCAAGCAGGCTCTTGCAGACGGTATCGATGTGCTCGCACCAGGCTGTGGAATTGCACCCATGACCCCACTCGAGAACATCAAAGCCATGGTCGCAGCAAGAGACGAATACTACGCCTGAAAAGGCACAAAAGATTTCTTTATTTTTTTAGGGGCAAATCCCGGAGATCTAAAACAATTAGAACTTCGGGATGTTCTGTCCCAATTCATATTTTTTACTTTGCCAGGAAGGGATCTCAGGAATGAGGAGATCCAGAACCAGGCCCCTAACAGGCTGTTATTTTAGGAGGCTCAATCCAGGCAAGAGATTCAGCAAAACTCACCGGAACAGCTTATTCGCCACAAAACTTCTTGAAATTTATTAAAAACAACAAATGCTGAGATAATTGTTGAGTAAGTCTTAAACTTTTTTGGAGGAGGTTAAGATATGAGAACAGGAGTTGCAATTGACCTGGGAACCAGCGGATTCAGGGCCCAGAAAATTGACCTGGAAAACAGCAAGATTAAGAAAACCGTGATAACTCTCCGGAACCCCCTGCCGGGAGCAAACGTAATGGACCACCTTGACTTTGCAATCCATTACGGGCTTGACAAAGCTCACGGGCTCTCGGCAACGGCAGTAAAAAATATCATTACGGAACTCGGAGTAAAACCCGAAGAGATGGAGAAGTTCTCAATCTGTGGAAACCCTATCCAGCTTTCTATCTTTCAGGAAATTCCTATTGAAGACCTGGCATACGCAGGCGAGCGTAAGAAACAGAAGTATCATATTGAAGAACAAAACAGAGACGCTCGAGTCATACCTCTGACCGAAATTAAGGGATTTGAGGAGTTTAAGAACTGCAAACTGTTTGTGCCCCCCTCCATAAAACACGAGGTTGGAGCCGATGCACTTGCCCTTATAGTAAAGGCAGGCATGATCGAGAGTGATGAGATTGCGATCGCTACGGACTACGGGACAAACGCCGAAATGGCCCTGAAATCAAATGGGATTATTTACACCGGATCGGCTGCTGCCGGGCCAGCTCTCGAAGGTCAGGAAATCGAATGCGGGTCCATTGCATCCCCGCATACCATCTGCGATGTCGAATTTGAAGGAGAAAACCTGCGCTGTTACGTGCTCGACAGGGATATGAAAACAGCCATGGGAGACCTCGTAAACCCGAAGACAGGGGATGTTGTGGAAAAGGGAGAGGTCACTGCAAAAGGCATTACAGGGACAGGAGTTATTGCCCTTATAGAAGCCGGGATAAGGAACAAACTGATAGTTCTGCCAAAAATTAAGACTCCTGAGGGCATCATTCACCTCCAGGATGGGATCAAGTTTACAGATAAAGACCTTATCGCGGCCGGAAGAGCCATAGGGGCACTCAGGGCAGGGCATATTACCCTCTGTAAAGCTGCAGGCATTGAGATGGAAGACCTCAAGATAGCTCACATGTCAGGAGCTGCCGGGACTTACATGGATGCCGCAAAAGCCCACCAGGTAGGGATGATCCCTTACAACGCAAATTATGTATCCCAGATAGGGAACACTTCCCTGACTGTTGCCCGGGAAATCCTGCTTTCTGAAGACAGGCTCCGGGAACTGCAGGCAATTGCAAAGGAAATTCTGGGCACGCATGTGATGTTCGCAACCTCCGAGGCCTTCAAGGAAGCATATATGCTTGAACTTGCCTACTGGAACGAGGGTATGGCATTCAAGATGCTACAGAAGTTCCTGAAAAAGAAAAACCTCCCCATGATCAGCGAGCCTTCAACGCTCCTTAAAATCGACCGCCAGGTTGAAAGGGATATTCCTGAACTTGGAGAAGAAGGGCTTGAAGTGCTTGAAAAAGTCGGGACCTACCTTACCATGGTCATCGAAGACTGCACAGGCTGCAAACAGTGTGCAAAGGTATGCCCCAACGGAGCTCTCAGGATGGAAGACAACGGGACTGTAAAAATAAGGACCGACCTCTGTGACGGAGCAAACTGCCAGCGCTGCCTGCATGCCTGCCCGGATGACAGGTTCAAATGGGAAAACCTGACTGTTGCAGGCAACTGAGAAGGAAAAAAGAAGGTAAGAAAAACTTATTAAAAATGAAATAAAGTGTAATGCCCGTGAACTAAAGTTTGCGGGCTTACTGCTTCATTTTCCGTGGTCAGAAGATGTCGAGTGAGTGAACTACTCCTGGCTAAAGCATAGGAGCTTTCTCCCTTCTTTCTCGTAAATATTTACCTTCAAAACTAGAGTTATTTTTTGTTTGTACCCACGAAGTTTGTTCAGTTGCTTTTAATTTTTGACTTTATTATGTTTCTTTTAATTTTGGACTGTTTTACTCTGAAAGCCGGGATAAACCCGGAGGGAATAGATGCCAAAAACGGATTGAGAGACACAAAAAAGATTTTGACCACCCCCGATTTAGAGATAAAACAATATACTTTGAGAATAGAAAAATTGACGCTTATATCTCCGGAGCAGAGGTATGGGGGTTCACACTTCATTCTAGAATGACAGGAAAGAAAAGAAAAATAAGCAGAAAGCGGCAGAAAACGGAGGAAAGAAAGTGGATGTCATTGTTGTGGGTGGTTTCCTGGGAAGCGGGAAGACAACCACTATTATCAATATGGGTAAATACCTGGCAGAAAAAGGAAAAAAAGTTGCCATCATCGTGAATGAGATAGGGGAAATAGGGATTGACGGGGACGTGATCAAAAGGTTCGGATTCGACACCAAGGAGATCACAAGCGGCTGCATCTGCTGCTCTCTGAAAGTAGGGCTGAGGACAACAATCACCCTCCTTGCAAAAGAATACAAACCCGATATCCTGATGATCGAGCCCACCGGAATTGCTTTCCCACACATTATCAGGAACGAAGTCGAGCTTATGAATCTTGGAGATGAGGTGAAAGTCGCGCCCCTCGTGACCCTGATTGATGGCAGCCGCTTCAAGCATCTGATGAAAGAGGTAAAAGAATTTGCCATGAGACAGATTATAGATGCCGAGATTCTGGGAATAAACAAGGTAGATCTGATCGAACCTATCAGAATCCCCATTCTGGAAGCTTCAGTCCAGCAGCTGAACCCTAAAGCCAGGGTGGTTCTGCTTTCAGGAAAGGATACAGGGGAAAGATTTGAAAGTTTCATGCAGGTAGTTCTCCCTGATATCAAAGAAGTTCCGGAAAAAGCTCAAGTAACCACCACAGAAGAAAAGTCCAAACTTTCTGAATCTCAGGAAACCGAAGATTCCATCGAAGCCTCCGGAGTTGGCAGCTATGCTGCAGAATTTGCAATAAAGGAAGGAGAAAGCCTGAGCACGGAAACAGCAAGGGAGCTCACTACTGAATTAATGAACACAATAAAAGAAAAGGTTCTGGAGCTAAATCCCGAATTTGTAGGTCATATCAAACTCTTCCTGGACAATGGATTTGAAACCGTGAAACAAAGCATTACTATTTATTACGAAGAGCCACAGGAAGAGATCATCAAATCAAAAGAAGGAGCTGTGCCGACATTTAAGATCCTCTCAGCAGTCTCAAACGTTGAGAAGGAAGCTCTAAAAGATGCTGTGAACAGCTCGGTACAGGAAACCTTTGAGAAAAGGGGAATAGACGTGCATAAAGCCAGACATGATCAAGAACACGGCCAGAAGCATGGACATGGATATCACAAACATGAACAGCATGGACATGTACAGAGAATCGTGAGCATTAAAGGCAGGGAAAAATAAGAAGAAAGAAAAGGGCGAGTCAGATTAAAAGTGTTCCCGCTCCGCCATTTTCAAAAATATTTTTTTCCGAAAGTTCCGGCCTGGCTGCCGTAAATAATTGCCAGAAATGATTCTGGCCGACAGATAGTAACGCTTTTTAATTGATTTTCTCTGAGTGGTCTATATAATACTGGGCAAGTTCATTGCCCCATTCCAGAGCACTCGGAGTAAAACTCATGATTTTCCTGTGGTCGAATTCTCCATCTTTTCCAAAGAGCTTCAGCATCATAAAAGTGTCCGCAACCATAAAAGAAGATGGTCTTAATTTTCCAGAATAGATGTAAAGAGACACCTTATTTTCCAGACAGGTATTATATTCCTCCTCGAAGTCATTTTTCAGCCTGTTATAGACCTTTTCATCGAGAATCAGGTGCACTTCAGCTCCTTTCTCTGCACAGCTTGCCTGTATAGAAGGGCAGTCAGGACAGAAATAAGAGTAGAATGACTTGAGGGTTTTTGAGCTGTAAAGTCTGTCCCGCAAATGTCTTGGGAATTCAAAGAGGTGGTCCAGATCAGGCTCATCCAGAGTACATTTTCCCAACATATCCATCTTCTTAATCAGGTGCCTTGGGATCGGAGACCTGTCATGTTTTGACCAGTAATCCTTGTTTCCGTCAAAAACATCAAGAAGAGAAGTCAGGGGAAGCATCTTTTCAACTATAACGTCTCCGATATCCGAGAGTTCATAGGCATTTCCCTTCTGCACGATGATATCCATATCTTTCAGTTTTTTTATCTGCGGCATTACCGCACATGCCTTTACATTAAGGGTGTCCTTGATCTCATCAATATACATCGGCCCATTAGCTAACTGGACAAGGAGATTTTTTCGTTTTTCAGAGAAGAAAATCAAGTCTATAAGGGAACTCATATTTATCCGCTTCCAACCATCATCTGTTATGTTAAGTCGGACTACCGTTTTCCGGAGCTTTGCCCATAAACCCACCTCAGTCCTCCGGGAAGGATAGTTTCAACATTTAGCCAAGAGCATTACTGGATAAATCCAGTACTTTACCGGGATTATTATTGCCCCGTATAATAAAGCGTTTTGAAACTTTAGCTCTTGTTGTATACACCTCTGCATTAAAGGAGTGGTTATCAACACATCTTCAATATAAAATTTTAATCTAAAAATGGAAAATCTCTTTAGATAAAAATCATATCAATTATATTACGAGCATTATATTTAAAGTATGATTCTGATCAGCATAACACAAACTACAGATATTATATTTAAATTATCAGAATAAGCAAAAAATCAAAAGATATAAAGCAAACGTCAGAGATATTCTAATGTTTTCAGCATAACTGAGAAACAAAATATCTGTTTTCACACCGAATAATATAAATGCCATGGGCTCAAAAGGGCGGACCAGCCGGCGGGACAGCATCTGTGATCTTTCAATCTGTATTTTCCCGATAATTACCCTCAAATTTTCAATACCCCTCATTTTTATGTGCCCCCATAATATTCAATGGCTTTTATTATTCAAGGGGAAGGAATTTTCCATCCCCCGGTAAAAATCTCATGTTTGCAAAAAGGCTGTGAACTTAAAAGGTAAAGATACAACAAATTTCCCCGGACCCTGAAATAAGAAGCCCGATAAAAATCAGGCCCATACAAAATATGGGGAAAACTATATTTTATCGGAAGAGAAAAAATTGACACTGGACTAAAAAGCACTGTCGGTTAAGCTATATACCATTGAGTTAATCTGTCAATAGTGACCATTTAAACCTGAAATGAAAGAATAACCTGGACTAAATTCAGGTGAAATTCCAGCCTGTACCGCGGCCGGAAGATTCTGATTTTCAGGAAAAATGGCCATATTGTGAATTAAGGAGTATATTATTGGATTTAGGGAATTGACGGGCTGTGGAACCCGTTAAGGATCTAAGTAAAAGTAGATAGAGATCCGGAAAAGCAGGACGAAAACTGGCTATCTGGGTCCGTCACTAAAAAAAAGGAGATTTTTCAATGGCAAAAGAAGATATTCTGAACGCTTTAGCTGATGCTGTCGTTGAAGGCGACGACGAACTTGCAGAAGAATTCGCACAGAAAGTCCTTGATGAAGACCTCGACGCATATGAAGCAATCGTTGACGGCCTTGCAAAAGGCATGAAGATTATCAGTGATATGTACGAGAAGGGAGAAGCCTTTGTCCCCAGCCTTCTGCTCGCAGCAGATGCAATGTATGCCGGAATGGACATCCTTACCCCTTACATTAAATTAGACGGAACCTCAGTCCCCAGAAATGTTATTATCGGTACCGTTGAAGGAGACGTACACGATATTGGCAAGAACCTTGTCAAGACCATGATGACCGCAGCCGGCTTCAACATGATCGACCTCGGCTGTGACGTGCCCCTTGACAAGTTCGCAGAAGCAGCAAAGGAAAACAAGGCAACTGCAATCTCAATGAGCACTCTGATGACCACAACAATGGGTGGCATGGAAACCGTTATCGAGCAGCTCCAGGAAGGGGGCATAAGAGACTCCCTCGTTGTCATGGTAGGCGGTGCACCTGTTTCCAAGACCTTTGCAGACAGCATTGGTGCAGACGGCACAGCCCTTGATGCAAGCGCGGCAGTTGAGACTCTTTCCTCTCTTGTAAGCGAGCTTCCTACCGATTTATGGAGCGATTCCTCAATTGCAGCAAGCAAGATGAAATACAAGGAATCCCTCGCACAGAAAGGCGGCAGGGAAAAGATCGATGTAGGTCTCATAACCGCTGAAAAAGTCAAAGCCGAATTCGACTCAGTGGTCCCGAAGTTCAAGGAAACCATGACCAAAGCAGAGAGATTTGGCTCTGCCTTCCAGGACAAGAAGGTCGACAGGCTCCCTGTAGCACCTCTCGCCTGCGGTGTATCCAGAAAGTTCGTGCCCTGCTCTTACAAGGACTACTCAACAAGTGCAGAAAAGTACGCAGACTGTGTCGAAGCAGGTATAAAGTACTTCAACATGGACACCTTCGTCGGCCTGACCGACCTCTGTGTCGACGCAGCAGACTTCGGTGCAACAATCAGGTACCCTGAGGAAGATACCCCTGCAGCAATCGGGCACCTCGAAGACTACGAGAAGCTTGAAATCCCCGAACTTAAGGAAGGCACCCGTGCATACAACCTTATCCAGGGCAACAAGATTGCAACAGAGAAGGCACATGCCCTCGGCGCACCCATGACTGCCCTGATCGAAGGCCCAATGGTCGCTCTGACCCAGATCATGGGAGCAACCCGCATCCTTTCCGACCTAAGGACCAACCCTGATGTCGTCCTCAAGGCCCTTGACAAGACCACAACCTACGTAGAAGAAATCATGAAGGGCATGTTCGAGGAAGCTCAGCCGGACAACCTCTGTATGGTTACCCTCTGGACCAACAACGTCATCCTCGGCGCTGACGAGTACATGAAGTCCGAAGGCCAGGTCATGCAGAACAGGATCGCTCCACTGTACAAGAAGTACAACAAGCCAGTCGTTATCCACAACTGTTCCGATGCCCCACACTGGGACCTCATCGACAAGTGGAACACGGAGTACTACAGCTACACCTTCTACCCCGACGAGGTCAACAAGGGTTCCAAGGACCACAAGTACCTGATCAGCACCCACGGAAAGGAAACCATGTTCGGTGGAGAGGTCAGCCCAATATTGTTCCTAGACAACAGCCCTGAAGGCATCAGTAAGATGAAGGCAGATACCATGGCTCTCCAGGAAAGCGTCCTGAACACTCTCAAAGAGAACGGTATGCAGTCCAAGTACATGATTTCAACAGGCTGTGAAGTGCCACCAGGCGCACCCTGTGACACCATCACCGCCCAGACATATACCGTGGCAGAGAAGGGTCCGGAACTCTACAAAAAGATCATGGGATAAACCTGCTGAAGCCATTTCCTGAGAAAAAGGTAAACATGGACTTGCCAGGTAGAGGATGGGCTTTCGGCCCATCCTCTTTTTATTTTATCACAATAAAAAATTCGGGTTCTCACTATTTCCTGTACCCTTTGCCTCAAAAAGTGCAAGCGAACTAAAAACGGTAGAAAAAGCATTGGGAAGGAAGAAAAACGAGAATAAAAAACGAATAAAAACACATTTGGGCCGAAAAACGTAAAAATTTCCGCAGAAGATGGCAGAGAACCTTTTCAATTATTCTGGTAAAAGAGGTGAAACCGGATGAGATATCAGAAAGTACCCGGAAATGATGAAAAAAGGTTTTATTCTAGTCCTGTACACCCTGCACCCTATAAGCTGGAGTTGAACCATTCATCTCAGAGGTTCCTCTTCCATTACTCAGTTATTGAAATAAGTCCTGTGAACTATGAATCGAGCTTAGCCCCGGGATCGATAGAATATACAGATGAATATACAGATATATACGCGGACTCCAGATGTTCCGATCTACCCGCAGATGTGGACCTTACAATGGAAGATCCTGATATCTATCTCGAATACACAGGAAGGCTCTCCGAATCATCAAAAATTCACAATTAGTATTAGTAGTAGAATTAATATAAATACTAATATTAATAATGCTTTATGAATATCAACCGCAGCAAATGGGAAAAACATGGCAAGCGAATTAAAAACACCTGACCTGGAAAGCCAGGATGGAATGGCAAAACTGGCCCGGACTATAAAAGACAAGATCCTCATTGACGAACCGGTAAAAGAAGGTGAGCTGGTAGACCAGCTCGAAAGAGCAGCCATAGAAATTGATGAGCTGCTGGGTTCATCTCTCGGGCCTAAGGGCATGAACAAGATAATAGTAAACCCTGTAGGGGACATTTTTGTTACTAGCGACGGGAAGGTAATTTTAAAGGAAATGGATGTACTCCACCCGATAGTAACTACCCTCAAAAAGCTTGCCGAATCAATGGATAAAGCCTGCGGAGACGGCACAAAGACAGCTGTTATTTTTGCAAGCAACCTTATAAAAAACGCAATCCAGCTTATAAGAGCAGGGATACACCCTACAACAGTTATAGAGGGGTATGAGCTTGCCCTTCAAAAAGCGTATGAAATGCTCCAGTACAGCATAAAGCAGGCCGGAGAAGAAGACGTACGCACGACAATTATGTGCTCTGCAACGGGAAAAGGAGTCGAAAGGTATCAGGCAGAGGCAATAACTGAAGTTGTCCTGAAAGTTGTAAGACATTTGAGCGAAAAACAGGACGGAAGAATTGACCTTAACAGGAACGTCAAAATCCTCAAAAAGAAAGGCGGACCGGAAATCGTTGCAATAGAAGGTCTGATCATGGATGAAAACCCGGCAAGGGAGGATATGCCGAAAAGTTTCCAGAACCCTGCCGTCCTGATCATAAATTATGACCTCAAGATTAAAAGCGGATACTTAAACCCTCAGCACAACCTGAAAATGGACTCGGTACAGACGGCGCTCCTGTATGAGGAGAGAAAGAAGGAGATGTGCAGGGAAATTGCCCACAAGATCATTGATTCGGGAGCAAACGTCCTTTTCTGTGAGGGAGATATCGACCCTTATATCGAAACTCTGCTCCGGGACAATGATATGCTGGCTTTCAAGAAACTGAAAGCGAAAGACCTCGATAAACTTGCAGAAGCAACAGGCACAACCCTGAAAGTATTTCAGGATGAGATTCTCCCTTACGACCTCGGAAAGGCAGACAGCATAAAGGTTGAAAGAAGGAACGGAGAAAACTTTGTTTTCATCGCCGTGAAAGAGAAGGCAATAGCCACCATCCTGATCTGGGAACCTGTCAAATATGGGCTTGACAAGGTCGAAGAAGCGATAGACGATGCCCTGAATAATGCGGCATTCCTTATGAAAAACAGGGAAATCGTGAATGGAGGAGGAGCAATAGAGTTTGAACTGGCGCACATGGTCAGGCTGTTTGCGGCAACACAGACCGGAAAGAAACAGCTTGCAATCCAGGCGTATGCAGAAGCCCTCGAAAAAATCCCCACGATTCTTGCCAGAAATATGGGAATGAATGCAATTGATGCAATGGCGCAGATGAGGAATTCATATTCAAGAGGGATAGAGGCAAGGATAGACCTCTCACGAAAGGTAACTGATAAGGGGCCGAAAGTATACGATTCTGCAACGGTCAAGAAACTCGCCATTATCGCAGGTACAGAAACGGCAAGAAACGTACTAAGAATTGATGAAATCATCCCGAAGAGATGATATCACACTGATTGCAATGCCTCACCCTCTCTTCTTGGCATTGTTATCATACCCAAAAAAGAAGTTAGACCTTCAATGTCTTTCCGGAAGACACAGATTTGCCATTTTAAATGTGCCTCCCGGAAAAAACCTATATCAAAAAATCCAAAAAAGGCGGCTGAGACCTGGTTTTGCCATTCTCCGGTCAAATGTCAGCCAAAAATCAGAAAATATGGTTCGGTGCTCCCAACTTCAAGCCTTATGGTAAGTAAAAGAGTACCGTAAGAATCAGGAAAAAGGTACTTTTCAGACCCTTTTTGCCATTTAAAGGGTTTAAGAGAAAAGACTTTAAAACCTGAGACCAGTAAGATCGGTATGCCCCCATGCCTGAATCATCATGGCAGGAAGGGGGCAGTCTTCCGATCATGTACAATAAGCCTTAAGAAAATTGGTAAACGAGAGAGAGTGTGATTTATTCGCCCTCATTACATTGATAAAAAAACTAATTCAATAGAGCAGGATGTGGAAGTTGACGCATTCCTTCCCTGAGCTAAAGACTCCGGGGTTTCCTGCTGAGGTTTTATGAAGTGCATGATAATCGGCGGCTTCCTTGGAAGCGGCAAGACTACTACAATAAGAAAACTTATCGAATACCTTGGAGCACAGGGGCAGCGAACAGCAATTATTGTTAATGAGATCGGAGAGATAGGGATAGACGGGGACACGATCTCGGAAGGTGGAGTGGAAACCAGAGAAATTACAAGCGGATGCGTTTGCTGTACTCTCAGAATCAGCATGGAGCACACCATAAAAAGCCTTAGAAATTCCTACCGTCCGGATACTATAATAATAGAGCCTACAGGGATAGCCTTTCCGAGACAGCTCAAAAGCAATATAGAAAGCATGGATCTGCCGGGGATAACCTTCGCTCCCATAGCGAACCTCGTAGATGCCAGCCGTCTGGGCTCCGACCCGGAAGACATCCCCAATTTCATGAAAAACCAGATAGAAGACGCAGAGATCCTTGGCATCAACAAAGTTGATCTCATCGGACCTGAGAAGCTCCTTGAGGTCTGCAGACTCCTGCGCAAACTGAACCCGAAATCAAGGATGGTTCATTTCTCAGCCAGGCAGGGAGGAGAAAACTTTGACAAACTGCTGGAACTGCTTGGAGGAGACAGCCAGGAAAAAACAGTTCCTGAAGCGAAAAACTCAATCGAGATGTCCGGAGTTTCGGCATATTCCTCCGAATTTGAGATCACTTCACAGGAAATTCCCCTTGAAACCGCGGTTTCTGTTTCCGAGCAGATCCTGGAGAATATAAGAAACAGAGCAAAAGAACTGAACCCCGAATTCGTAGGGCACATAAAACTTTCCTTTACCCACAACGGAACCTTTGTAAAGGGAAGTGTGACCTCAGCGCATGAAAACCCTGCAATAGAAGTGCTTAAAAAAGAAGGAAATCCCAGGTCAAGGATAAAAGTACTTTCGGCAATAACGTCCGTACCCAGGGAAGAACTGGTTAAAGCCGTGGATGTGGCAGTAACCGGGCAACTGGAAAACAGGCAACTTTCATATGTAAAGATGGAAAAAAGAGACCACGGACATCACCAGGCCACAATAAGCCCCTTTAAGCAGAGTAACCTCTGACGGAAATACGTTTCAGGTCAAGGGAAGCCTTGACCGGACATACAACAACTTTATATAGGATCGAATTGTCCTCGATCCTTACCCGAAAGAAACCCCTTATATAGAGAGGTAAAGTACTCTTTCAGCCGTCCGGAAAAACCTGGCTTCTGGAGGGCAATAAATTTACCGAAAATATTTGGAAGTTAGCATAAGAAGAAATTAAAAACAGAGATGCAATAACTTACCAGGGTAAAGTTCGCCCACATTTTAAAAAACGGCGGAAAAAAGGCAAAAAATAGGATTTAACCAGATTCAGGAACAATTTAAAGACCTGAACTTTGAAAATCCAGATATATATTGGGAAGAAAATAAAATATATCGAAAATGAAGAAAAACAATTGAGCATGTAAACTATACTTGCATGCGCTCAAGATAAAATCCAGAAGAACCTGATTTTGCCTTATTAAATATCCCAGAAAAATCAAATCCACTTGATTAACTTCCATAGCTCAAATAAAAGTCTGTATATCTTCAATATCCGCAATCAGAGATATCCCTGAAAAGAGGATAATTGCTCTATAAATTTTGATACCATTGATCAAATCAATGGAAACAAAAAAACAATCCTTTTTTATAAAATCATTTGCGGAGAAAATTGGAGTGACAACTATAAAATTATAGCTGCGCAAAAATTAGCATAGATGAAGGTATATGCGAGGAAATCTAACTTTAAATTGCAAGTGAATTCCCGAATAGTAAAGGGAGTACACCTTTCATAAGTTAACTGGGAAAAAAGGTCTACTGGCACCGGAAAAATAGGAACTGGAAATCCGGAAATCCGGGAAATCAGTAACATTCCTAAGGAGCCTGAAAAACAGGAAAATTGACCTGTAATTCAGCACTTTTGTGCAACCAGTACACCATCAAGAGGTTATCCATACCCCCGCAATGGAAAGAATTCGATCTGGAGGTTTTCGAATTCATTTACATTGTTTCAGAAAGTATTTCGGAAGAAATACCTGAAAGTTCAGGAAGATGCAACTTGCAGGATCGAAGATCTGAGCAATCTGAGATCTCTTCATTATAAAATGGAGGTTAAAATATGTTGGATTTGAAACTGGAAGACATCGATGGCATATTAGTACGCTACAACGTCGCCCTCGAAAAGGAAATGACTCCTGACGAAGCAGCAGAAGAGCTTTACCCGAAGGATGAACTCATCTACCCGATTGCAAAATCAATCTATGAGGGAGAAGAAGACGACGTGGTTGACGGACTCAAAGCCGCAATCGCTGCAGGCAAGAAACCAATCGACCTTATCAATGATGCTCTGATGGTAGGCATGGGTGTTGTATCCAAGCTCTACGACGATGGTATCATTTTCCTCCCCAATGTTATGATGTCTGCTGATGCAATGCTGAATGGTATTGAATTCTGCAAATCCCAGACCACCGAAGTACCCGAGCCCAAGGGCACAGTTGTCTGCCATGTTGCAGAAGGTGACGTGCATGACATCGGAAAGAACATTGTTGCTGCCCTCCTGAGAGCAGCCGGCTATGACGTAACTGACCTGGGCAGAGATGTCCCTGTTGACGAAGTCATTGAAGCTGTTGTAAAAGATAAACCAATACTGCTTACAGGTACTGCTCTCATGACAACCACCATGTATGCATTCAAGGAAATCAATGACAAGCTCCTTGAAAAGGGATTAAAACTGCCCTTTGCATGTGGTGGCGGTGCTGTGAACCAGGACTTCGTTGCACAATATGACCTCGGAGTTTATGGTGAAGAAGCTTCAGACGCTGTGAAGATTGCTGATGCAATCCTTGCCAGTGGGAACGACATAGAGAAGTTAAGAGCAGAATTCCACAAGCACTAAGGGAGGGAGCAAAATGGTAAAGAAATACACTTCAATGGCTTACGCTAAAGCAGATGACATGCTTTTCGGGAACTCAAAATACCCCGTAAAGGCAGGCCTTGGCCTCGAGATCGGTGCTGGATACACAACTCCTGAACTGAACTATGCCCCGAGACCTCAGGCAGGCAAATCTAAAGACAAACTCATTAAAGAATACGAAAGGATTACCACCGACGCAATGGCAAGAATGGTCCAGATCGGTGCACCTTCAATCGTACTCGAAACCGAACACGTCGAGCAGATGTCCAACAACCCCGACTGGGGAGGCGCTGTTGCACATGCCCAGAAGACCATCATGGAAGAATACCACGATGAATACGGCATAAAGTGCGCACTCCGCCACACAATCGGTGACATCCGTGAAGACCGTGACTATCTCCAGCTCAGAGGAGACAAGTACACAACCTTTATGGAAGCCTTTGAACAGTGTGCCCAGAACGGTGCTGACATGCTTTCCGTAGAGAGCATGGGTGGTAAGGAAGTATTCGACTACTCTATCCTCAGGAACGACACTGCAGGTATCCTCTTCGGTATCGGTGTGCTCGGCAGCATGGACATGGAAATGATCTGGTCCGACATTGCAGACATTGCAAAGAAGAACGGAGTAGTTGCAGCCGGTGACACAGACTGTGCCCAGGCAAACACTGCAATGTTCATCGCAGGCGGTCTGCTTGACAAGAACCTTGCCCACACAACTGCAATCGTTGCAAGGGCAATATCTGCATCAAGGTCCCTCTGTGCATATGAAGCAGGCGCAACTGGCCCCGGGAAGGACTGCGGATACGAAAACACCATCATAAAATCCATCTCTGGTGTCCCAATTGCTCAGGAAGGTAAGACTTCCACCTGCGCCCACTCTGACGTAATGGGTAACCTGACCATGCAGTGCTGTGACCTCTGGTCCAACGAATCCGTTGAATACCACGGTGAATTCGGCGGTACCACAGTTCAGTGCTGGTCCGAGACTCTTGCATACGACTGTTCCATGATGAACACCGCTCTGAAACTCGGAAAAGGAAAGGACCTCAGGGACATCCTCACACTCTCTGACAAGTACAGAGACCCACAGGGATATGTCCTCGCCTATGACAACGCCTACAAGGTAGGCCAGGCAATTGCAAAGGACGGAAACAACAACTACCTCCGTTCCAAGAACGCTGCAATTGAGTGCTGTAACATTGTAGAAGAAGGCATCAACTCCGGCAAGCTCAGACTTACAAGGTTCGAAACCAATGCTCTTGCAAAGGTTAAAGCCGACCTTGTAGCCCTTACCGATGATGCTGACAAGTTCATGAGTGAAAGCCTGACTAAATACAAACAGGAAGTTGCAGTTTTCAGACCTGAAAACTACGGGCTCTAAGCCCTAAACTTCTTTTTTTAATTTTTTAAAAAATGGCTTCAGGGGAATGATCATGAGCGAAAACGTAGGAACTTCTACCATAATAATCGACAAAACTGCAAATGCCGCCCCTCTCGGCTTTACCGGCCTGGGCCTCGCTGCAGTCCTGTTGAGTCTGAGCTACATCGGCGTATACCCTGTGGAGTCAATGATTGTCTCCATGGCAATATTCCTGGGAGGATTTGCCCAGGTGTTTGCAGGAATCATGTCCTGGAAGAAAGGAGATATTTTTGCAGGAACTGCATTTTCGGCATTCGGCCTTTTCTGGTTCTCACTGGCCGGACTGCTTGTAATGCCTGCAATGGGCTGGGCGGAAGCCTCTTCTGGAACCGCTATGGCCGCATATCTCTTCATCTGGGGTGTGTACACCTTTGTTATGTTGATCATTACAATGAAGATCGGAGTCAGAGCCCTTCAGTTTGTATTTGTGACATTATTTATACTATTTATGCTGCTTGCCGTTGTAAACGCAACCGGAAGTGCCGGGCTGCTTGTAGTGGCTGGATACGTTGGACTTATTATGGGTCTTGGATCTCTGTATACGGCTCTTGCCATGGTAATGAATGAAGTTCATGGAAAGACAGTTGCTCCACTCTGAAGATAAAGTAATGATAACATTACACCCTCAGTAAAATGAAAAACGGAATTGAGGAAAAAACCTACACCAACCTCGAAGACCTACAAAACCCATAAAAACGACAGGGCAAAAACAGGACAGAAAGCCCGAAAAAAATTTTCAACCCTTGAAAACACAGGTAATAAATCTGTGTTTTCAAGATACACACCCTCTCCGAGATATATTGATTATAGTGGCTGAAAATACTGTGTCATGTGCCGCGGCAGGGAAAATGTAGGCCTTCGAGGTCCTATTAAATTTTTAAAATTATTTCAATAATAAAGCAATCTCTTTTCAACCCGGTCAAATAGGCCCGCTTTATGAAGGAGGATTAAAACAATCATTACGGGGAATTTCGGATGAAAGCGGACAAAAATTTGAATAAACTCCGGAACATATCATATACCGGGCTTTTTTTTAGTCTCGTACTAACTTTTGTTAAATTGATTGCAGGACTGTTGGGAAACAGCACAGCACTTCTTGCGGATGCAATCCGTTCCTTTTCAGAGTTAATCGGCGAATCCGTAAAACTTCTGGAACATTTTATCACCAGCAAACCCGAAGACTGGAACCATAATTATGGATATGGAAAAATTACGACCCTCTTTACAGGAGCGGGAGCATGTGTGCTTCTTTTTACTGGAGTACAATCATTTACTCTAGCTTCAGGAGAGCTACTTATGTTTATACAGGGAAGAGGGACAGAAACCCCTGAAATGTTTGCACTCTACGCAGCTGCTTTTACCCTTGTATCAAAAGAAATTATTCATTTTTTTAATAGGAGAGCCGGAAAGCAAACTGAGGGTATTTCCTCAGAAATTGACTCTTATACCAGAAAAACTCACATTAGAAGTCTATTTTTTTCATGTTTTGTTACTCTGGGCATAGGATGCACGTTTCTCCCCGGAAAAAATTGGGCTATAGCTGATTCTCTTATTGCAGTTCTTTTAAGCCTTTACCTTCTCGGAACCTCGAGCAAGCTCCTCTACGGTACTGCCAACGAACTCATAGAAGCTTCCCTTGATGAAGAAAACAATCGGAAGATCAGGGAGATAATAAACAGAACCGAAGGAGTACTGGATTCTGGCGAGCTTAAAACAAGGAGGATAGGAAACGGGATAGCAATTAATGCTTGTATTACTGTAAATAACTCTCTGAACATTCAGGAAGTTGCAGAGATTGCAGACCTGGTAGAAACGAGACTGAAAACAGCCTATGGGTAGGGCATATATACCCTTATAAAAGCAGAACCTGCCCTTGAGAGAAATTGTTTTTTCCAGAAAAAGATAAGAAGTTCTGAAATCAGATATCCATTTAGCTACTACATGTTTAACAACTATTCAGATTAAAATAATAATAACAAGCTTTAACCAGCCGGAATCTAACCATGAGCCAGAGCCCAAAAACTGGCCAGGTTGTTTTAATAGTATCTTAACAGAAACATTACTAGAAACTAATAACTTTCCGAAACGCCTGAAGAAGCCGCTATCCAATTCACAAAAGAGGTAAGTAAGAAAATGCACTTCAGTCTTGGAATCGATGCAGGGGGCACCTATACTGATGCCGTTATCATAAGGGATTCTGATGGAGAAGTAGTTGAGGCGAGCAAAGCTCTGACGACCTACCCCGATCCCCTGCCGGGAATGAAAAATGCAATCGACAGACTGGACCCCGGCTATCTTAAAGACATAAAGCTCGTATCCGTCTCCACCACCCTGTCCACAAATACGATTCTGGAAAACACCGGATTTCCGGTAGGGCTGATCATGATCGGAGACTATGTGATCCCGGAGAACCTGCCAACAGACTACTGGGTAGCAGTCTCAGGTGGGCATAACAGCGATGGAGAAGAACTAAAAGCCCTGGACCTTGGTTCCGTAGAAGAATTCGCCCTCAAAGTACAGAATAAAGTTTCTGCTTTTGCGGTTTCTTCGTATTTCAGCAACCGAAATCCCGAGCACGAGCTTGCCGTCAAAAAAGCTGTAAAGGAACTTACCGGGCACCCGGTTGTTTGCGGCCATGAGCTATCCCAGGATCTTGGAGCCTATGAAAGGGCCATAACTGCTTTTCTGAACGCTCAGCTAATCCCGATTACCCATAAGTTTATCCAGTCAATAATCAAAGAATTTGAAAGCCGCGGGATCAGCGCAAACATGCTGATGCTAAAATGCGACGGGTCAGTAGTTGGAATCGAAGAGGCTCTGGAAAAACCCATTGAAACTATCTTTTCAGGGCCTGCCGCGAGCCTTGTGGGGGCCTCTCACCTCAGCAGGCTTGACACATGCGCTGTTATTGATGTTGGGGGCACGAGTACGGACGTAGCCATGATGCAGAACGGGCTCCCACAACTCAGTAGCGCAGGTGCGGTAGTCGGAGGCTGGCAGACCCGTGTAAAAGCTATCCGTATGGAGACCTCAGCAACCGGAGGAGACAGCCATATATGGCTTAAGGGCGACCGGATAAACTTAGGTCCCCGCCGGGTTATTCCTCTCTGCAGGGCTTCTGCCATATATCCCGAATTCAGGGAGAAACTTAAGCATAACAGGGTAGCAAAAGGTTATCTCTGTGAAAACATCCAGGTAACGAAATTTTTTGTTCGTACGGATTTCAGGCCTATTGAGCTGAAAGCAGGAGAACGTGAGATATACAGGCATATCGGAAAAGAGCCTGTTTCCTTCGGAGACCTGCTAATAGCACTGAAAAAACGCCCCTCGCCTTCAATGCTCGATTCACTGATACAGAAAAGGCTGATTCAGGCTATAGGTTTTACACCCACCGATGCCCTGCATGTCCTTGGGGAATATACCGAATGGGATATGGAAGCTGCAAGGATAGGGGCTTACATACTCGGGAGGTCACTGAAGCTAAGCCCGGAGGCTTTCAGTGCTGAAGTAAAGCGCAGGGTTGCGCACAACATTGCCGAAGACCTTATCGCATATCTGATAGAGGGAATGCCCAGAAACGAGATTGACAGAGTACTTATAGGAAAGAACTTTACGCGGTTTAGAATAGAAATTCCTGTGGTCCTTCTAGGAGGGCCTGCATGGGCATATGTGGAAGAACTGAGTAGACTGATTAATGCCGGGTTCATAGTTCCCGAACATGCTGATGTTGGCAATGCAGTTGGCGCCCTTGTTGGGAAAGGAATCAAAAGGGTAGAGATTCTCATAAAAACAAGACTTGTTTCCAGGTCCGGGGAAGAAAAACCTGAAGATGATGAGGAATACGGCATAGCTCCGGAGAGTGAAATTATAGAAAGTGCTCTTCGGCAAGAAAAGAAAAACGAGTTTATTGTATTTTCCCCTTCAGAAAGGAAGAAATTTGAAATATACGGCGAAGCTCTGGAATATGCAGAAAAGCTGGGGAAACAGCTTGTCATGGATTACATGATCAGTGCAGGGCTTGAAAAAGAGGACATAAAGATAGATGTCAGCAGGAAGCACCTGGCGCCCAGCGGCTGGACAGATGTGCCTCTGGAAACAAAACTTGTTTTTGTAGGGGTCGGCGTTCCGAAAAACACAGTAACAGGCTGAAAGGAAAAGAATAAAACAAACTTTCGTGATAGAAATTTATAAGCAGGGATATATATATCTGAAGCAATATCTTAATACATCCGGCTAAAAAGAGAAATGAATACAGCTAAAAAAAGATATAGATCACTTAAAATATAGTAAAAAATGGGGCTGTTTTGACAATGCAATATAGTCTGGGTATTGACGCAGGTGGAACATACACTGATGCGGTTATCTTAAGGGATTCGGATAGCCGGGTCCTTGATACAAGCAAAGCGGTTACCACCTATCCGGACCTTATGACCGGAATTCGAAATGCAATGGATAAGTTGAATCCGGAATACCTGAAGAAAGTAAAACTTGTGTCGGTTTCCACAACTCTTTCAACAAACACCATCCTGGAAAGGACAGGGTATCCTGTGGGCCTGATCCTTGTAGGAGATTACACAATCCCCAAGGAACTCCCAGCCGACTACTGCATTACGGTTAGAGGCGGACATGATAGCAACGGAGAGGAACTCCACCCGCTTGACATAACTGCGGTAGAACAGTTTGCTGTGAGTATGAAAAAGAAAGTCTCTGCATTTGCCGTTTCTTCCTATTTCAGTACCAGAAACCCGGAACATGAGCTCAAGATAAAGAATGTAATCCTTAAACTGACAGGGCATCCTGTGGTCTGCGGGCATGACCTATCCCAGGAACTGGGAGCCTACGAAAGGGCAGCAACCGCGGTCCTGAACGCCCAGTTAATTCCCATAACCTATCAGTTTATCCATTCAATTATCGCCGAAGTAAAGGAAAGAGATCTTGATGCGAAGGTCCTCATGCTGAAATGTGACGGCTCAGTCATAGACATAAAAGGAGCAAAACTGCGCCCCATCGAAACGATATTTTCAGGCCCTGCTGCAAGTATTATGGGAGCCTCACACCTTTCAGGACTTGACACATGTGCCGTAATCGATGTAGGCGGGACAAGCACCGATGTATCTATAATAGAAAACGGAATCCCTAAACTTTGTGAGAGAGGCGCCATCGTGGGAGGCTGGCAGACCCGGGTAAAGGCTATCAAAATGGAAAGCTCTGCAAACGGGGGAGACAGCCATGTATGGTTCAAGAAGTGCGTGAGGATAGGCCCAAGGAGAGTCATGCCCCTCTGCTTTGCTGCAGTAAAGTACCCCAATTTCAAGGAGAAACTTGAAAAAAACCCGGTACCCCTTAGAACCATGCTCAATGAGCATATCCAGCCAACAAAGTTCTTTGTCAGCACCGGTGTTACACCCATCAACCCCACCGAAAGTGAGAAGAAATTACTGGAAGTTATAGGAAACGAACCTCTTTCCATTCATGATATCCTAAATAAAATGAAACGTTTCCCCTCTCCTGCAGTTCTCGACTCACTGATGCAACAGCGGCTGATCCATGCAATAGGCTTCACACCTACGGATGCCCTCCATGTCCTTGGGGAATATACGGAATGGGATGTCGAAACCGCACAGATAGGAGCCAAAAAACTTTCCCGCTTTACTCAGATGGGGGTCCATGCTTTCTGCAAAAAAGTGAAGCAGCAGGTTGCCAGAAACATGGCTTACAGCCTGATGTCCTTTATTATGGAAGGAAGGGGAAAAGACGGAATAAAGAAGATGCTGGAGGGAGAAGTCCCCGCCCAGTATAAGATAAATATCCCCATCGTCCTGCTGGGAGGGCCGGTAAAAGCCTATCATGAAGAACTGAAGACTCTGATTGATGCAGAAATCATAGTCCCTGAACAGGCTAGAGTAGGCAATGCGGTTGGAGCCCTTGTGGGAAAAGGAATCAAAAGAATTGAAATAACTATAAGGCCCAATTTAATGGAAAATCCGGACCAGAATTTTCTGGTGTTTACCCCGGCTGGAAGGAAAAAATTCGAGCAGTACAGGGGAGCAGTGGAATACGCTCACAAGGTCGGAGAAGAACTTATTCTGGATTCAATGAAAGATTTCGGGCTTCCGGCCAGCTCAATAAAGATAGACACCAGCATAGAGTATCTCTCTCCACCCGGCTGGAAGCATACGCCAATGGAGACAAAGATGACCTTTGTAGGAGTCTGTGCACCTGGTTTTTCAAAGGATTAAAATTGACAATTCTGTATCCCCGTGTAAAAATGATTGACTTGAAAAACTCCGGAGAAATGCGGAAGTTGACATTGAACAGCCAAGAAGCAGCCTGCCGGGAAAAAGGATCGGCGGCATATAGCAAGATAGTACACCACAGGAAGTAAGGAGATATGGAATCTTCACTTATTGATCTTGTTTTCCGCTCCGATAAAAGAAAAAACCTTCTTATACTGCTGGATGGAGGCTCAAAAAGCATTGATGAGGTCAGGACAGAACTTGATGTTACCGCCACGTCGATTCTTCCACAGATAAAGAAACTCATAGACAGTGACCTTATAGTGCAGGAAGACAGGATGTACAAACTCACAGTGCTGGGAGAGTTTATCATCAAGAAGGTAAAGCCACTGATAAGTGCCCTTGAAGTCGTGGAAAAAAATAACTGTTACTGGACAAACCACGACCTGAACTCAATCCCCCGCCATCTTCTGGAGCGAATATCCGAGCTTGGAGATTGTATCCTTGTCGAACCCGACCTGAATCACATATATGAACCATCTCCGAAAATAATAGATAGTATGGTCAATGCAAAGCGAGCTTCGACCCTTGCTTCTTATTTCAATCCTGCCTATCTACCCCTGTATGTTGAACTCGGAAGAAAAGATGCCGAGATTTCTCTGAATTTCACACCGTCAGTCTGGGACCATCTCTCAAACGAGCACTCAAATATGATAAAAGAAGTAATGGGCATGGATAATGTAAGTCTGTATGTTTCCAAAGAAGGAGTAAAAATTACAGAAATTACAGTAACTGACAGAATAATGCTCCTGGGGCTCTTCGATAAGAATGGAAAATTTGACCAGCAATTTATTATGAGCTTTGAGCCCAGCGCTCTTCGGTGGGGCCAGGAATTATTCGATTATTTCAAAAGGCTTTCCAGGCAGGTAAAAGAGATCTGATCTGAAGAAGACCCATAAAAGAGAAAATATGCAGATGAACCCTACAACTAATAAAGATAATGAAAAATAATTATATTAGTAATCCGTTGCATAAAAAAATGGCAATTTTCGATCTGTCCCCGCGCTCATGCTCTGAAAGCCAATCTATGGAAAGAATATCAATTTTGCGAGTAAAGCATGACAGGTGCACAGATTCTGGGTATAGAGATATATACAATGTTAGATATAATAAGATGAAAAATAAGAGAGGGAATTAGATGGAGTCATCATTACTGGATGTTCTCTTTCTTTCAGAAAAAAGGAAAAACCTCCTTCTACTGCTTCTGGACGGACCAAAGAACATCGAAGAGATTAAAAATACACTCGATGTGCGCTCAAGCCCCATAATGACCCAGATAAAGATCCTGATGAAGCAGGACTTAATTGTCGAAAACGACCGGCTCTACAAACTTTCCAGTATCGGAGAGATTCTTGTCCCCAAGATGAGAGCAATCCTTGAAACTTTTAATGTCTTCGATAAAAACCACGATTACTGGATAAACCAGGATATGACGTCAATTCCTCCTGAATTCCTGGATAGTATCGGAAAGCTTGGAGATTATAGTGAAGTAAACCCTGACCGAAACCATGTGTTCGAGTACCCAAAAGAAGTCGTAAAACACCTTTCCGAATCCGAGAAGGTAATGATCTCATCTTCATTTTTCCTTCCGATTTATCCTTCGCTCTGTATAGAGCTTGCAGCAAAGGGTACGGATATTACACTTGTATTCACGGAGTATGTTTATGACAGGATGCTCAACGACTACAAAAAAGAGCTTGAACATTTCCTGAACTTAAAATACACTAAACTCTATGTCTGCAACAACAATAATATGAAAATCGCATCAAGCATAGTTACAGAGAAATTTATGGCCCTATCCCTCTTTTGCAATAGCGGGATCTATTACAACCATAACCTGGTAAGTTTTGACGACAGCGCACTTAAATGGGGAAAAGAACTTTTTGACCATTATAAAGGCATGGCAAGGCCGATTACAAGGGTCTGAGAGGAATCTCACCTCCATTAAAATTCCAGATTAAATAACTCTTTAAACAGATCAGCGTTTAAACAGATCAGCTCTTAAAAGGTACTGCCCCCGCAAGCAGTAGAAGGCTCCTTTTCCGAAGAGAGCTTTAAGAGAGCTTTATTAAAACAATCCTCTAATGCTTTTTTTCATATGGGTTCATAAAAAGCCTGATACTTCGGCCTGTGAACGGGTAGTATGACGGTCATTCATCTGTAATTATTACTGGTTAATCCTGAAACTCTGCCTCATAAAACTTTGCCCGACCGCGCAGAAGACGGATATCAATAGAAAAAAAGCGGTGTTTTTAAAATAAGGGAGAACAGAGGTTCTCAGTTCACCCTGATAGTTACGTTCATTTCCGGAGTGTCTTTTACAGTGAAAAGGTAGGTTCCAGGTTCATTAAAGGTATAGCTGTAAGGGGCTCTGTAAGCAAGTTTCTGATCTGGAAAGAGATCTTCTTCACTTACCAGAACATAAGACCCCTGTCTTTTCTTGCTCCACCAGGAGACTGTATCCCCTGCCGAAATATCCAGTTCTGAACGCGTTACTGATTGCATTGTCGCATTATAATATTCAAGGTAGATAATATTATTATTTCCAGACCCTGAAGCAACATTTTCCTGCGACATATTTTCTTGCGTTTCTGCTGCGGCTTCCGAAGCATCGGATTCTTCAGTCGCAGACCCCGAGTCCTCCTCGGCACAACCGGAGGCAAACAAAAACACAAACACCAGAAGTAAAACCAGAATTTTCCCTTTCATGAATATCACCATCTTTTAGCCTTTATTTATAAGGGAACTGATATTCATTATCTTTTTGATAGACTTAAGAAATTAGTGAGAAAGAAGCGGGAAAAACAAGGAATAAGATCAAAAATTAGATAGAAAGTAAGGGAATTTCAGGAGTTTTAAACCAAAAAATTCGGTACAAAAGATAAAAGAAAAAATACAGGGTGCAGGGCTCCCACCTTCAATACCACATTCCCCAAAGACTGCGCCAAGAACAATTGCACGACCGATTTCAAGGGTACCGGATTCGGGTTCGATGCTGGCAGGAGAGAGGAGATACTCGTCTTCGGAGTCGGAAAGCCCGTCCCCGTCAGTATCTTCAGAGAAGGGGTTCGTTCCAAGTTCATATTCTTCCAGGTCGTCAAGGAAATCATCATCGCTATGTTCTGTGGTCGGATCGCTGAATAGTTGGAAGTATTGTTTGCCGTCACAATTGGCGAGTTTACCGGCTTCCTCCCCGTCAAGCAGTCCGTCCCCGTCAGTATCAGGATTCTCAGGATCAGTGGTGTACCAGTTGCCAAAGCCGTCCCTGAAACCGGTGGTTTCGGTGATGTCGGGAATGCCATCATCATCTGTATCTGTTGGCTCGATTTCTTCAGAGATCGTCCGGAAGACGTCAGGCAGGTCTTCGGCAGTCGAAACGGAGAAATACTGTCCGCCTGTGGCCGTTGCAATGCCTGTGAGTAAAGCGGTGTCCACATCGCTACCAAGGCCGACGGTGTAGACGGTGATGTTGTTAGCGATTGCCTGCTGGGTGTAGGAATCACTGTAGGAGCACTACTTATCTGGTGTGAATAAAAAAGAGATTGCAGATCCAATTTCAATTGAAGTTGAATCTGTTTGTTCAATTTGCAATACATAGGCTTTTAGTCGTGAAGTTGGCCCGAAAGTGCCTGAAATCCGAAGGTCCTTACAAAACTCTTTTTTAAATCAAAATATCAGTTTTCCTTTTTGACTTTACGAGCATCCAGACGCCCTTCAGCTTTTACATAGTCACCAATTTTGAGATCCGATTTTTTGGGGATTTGTACTGCGACAAAAATCCCGCAATCGACGATTCCATGCTTGTAACCTGTTGCCTCTTCATCGTACCAAATACCGTCCTTATAATACTTGTAAATTATTGGGAAAAACTCCTTTATTTCTCCTGACAACCTGCAATGAGCTTCAAAATGCTCTGTAGAAACAATATTTTTTTCTCCACAATTTATTATATCAAGTTCAGTTGTCATTAATGACAATTGTATCTCCGTCATTTCTCCTTTCACAAAATCTCCTTCAGTAAGGTAATCAGAAATGAAACAATTCAGTTTAAAGGTATTTATTCCAATTACGATTTCCTCTTCATAGGTTTCTTCATTTTTATCCACTTGAAAAATTTTTACATTCACTCCATATTGTTTCATAGTAATTATCCACCATATTTTCTTCCTGGATTCCCAAAATTTAAGCGCATGTATCTATTCTATAAGCATATTAACTCGATGTCAATAGAATTTTTGCACCTAAAAAGGGGCAGAAGTTAGGTTTATCGTGTAATTAATCATCTGCGTGCGCAGTCATTACTCTACCAGGGCTTATACCAGTTGACCTATCACTTACACCTACACTAAACGGTGCTAATACTCCATTTTTATCGGGGAATTCTTTTGTATATGTTATGCGATCTCCGGGGACATATTTGGTGACCTGCCCATCTTTCATTGTCTCATAAATCATTTGTTCAACCTTTTCTAGTGGTACTGGTCCAAATTTATCTCTTATTTGCTGCAATCGTTTCTCTCTAATAATATGCAACCACCCCCATGAATTTTCAAGTCCTTCTCCAAGCCATGCAAGTCTTCCATCGCAAGCCCTCAAAACACCCATAGTTTTTTGTAAGTCGACTCCTCGTTCAGCTAATACTATCAAATCATCTACATGTGCCCCAAGGTTCAAATTCAGTAATCTCGTAGCTGCATTGTCAAACAGAACATCAAGAATAACCTTTTTCGCCTGATTCAGTGGCACATACTTAAGAAGTGGGACCACTACTTTCTGGACGTCATTGAGCTTCGAAGAATACTTCCCGAGGAAAAGAGTGAGTGCTGCCCCTGTTTTTACTCCATCTCCTATACCTGATAAAGCACCTGCCGCATTCAGGGCTGCACCAAGCTCGTCACCATTAATTAGAGCCTGTACTGCATCCCGTAGCGTACTTTTAATAAAATGATATACACCGGGTAAGGGTAAACAGAATATTTTCTGTAACCCACAATCATCAATTTATATGCAGCCACCAATATTTGGCAGGGGCAAATGGTTCATAAGAAGGGTATTCGTCAAGACCCATACATTTTAAAATGTCATCAAGGTCCTTTTTGAAAATATTATCCATTTCTTGGACTTTGTTCTTTAATCCTTCAATGTTGAGTTTTCCATCCAAATATTCAAATAATATTTCTATATACGTTCTAACGCTAATTAGTATGTCAAATTCATACTCATCAGCAAAAAATAGTCCTTTATTCCTATTGAGAAAATATTCTTTATATAATGGATCGAGTTCTTCGTTTGCCCTAAAAATATCTTTATATTTTTGAAAATCCGAGAAATATTCTTCGTACGTACCAATTAAGCCCTTTAAATCATTGTAAAGAGGATTTAAAAAATCCTCTTTATAGTCTTTCTCATAAGCCTTAAACTCTTCATCTATTTTTGATACTTCTCTCTCAAATTGGCTTGTGTTACATCCTATTTTCCCAAGAGAATCTAATATCCAGAATATTCCTTTTCTATTGTATAATGGAAAAAATGGAGTTTTAACTCCATAGGGTCCCACTTTTTTTGGATCTGTTTTCATTTCAGTTATAGAATCCCGATAATACTCTAGATATCGTCTAAGCGCATCTAAGAGATACTTTTTGTCCATTTATTCACCTTCATATAAGCCGAATAAATCTGTTTGGATTGTTATCTATTTCCTTGGCAGCTCTTATAAACAGGGTTGCAATCTGGCCGTCTTTATTTCCTGCTACGAATTTTCCCGTGGAACGTTCGTACACCCCTAATGTGCCATGCAAAGTATCATAGTATTTTTCCACACCGACTTGTTCATTGATCAGTGCCATCGCCATATCAACATACTGTTGTTTCCCAACTAGATCAGACGGATTTCCGCTTAAACTGAGTTTTTGCCCATGTTTTGCAAAATGATAATCCAGATTCGCAGCTGATCCTATATTTCCAGGTGACCAAACACCTGTATACACTTTTTCCAGTAAAGTTCGGACTTTATTCAGGTCCACGCCTTTATCGAAAAGTTTTATGAGCGTATCGACTGAAACGCTGTGAGCAGTATGCAAAGCAGAAGCTGCATCATCACACAGGGAATCCATTACTTTTAATGCAGTATAGGGCGGCAAATCATCAAGAACTTTACTCAGTACTTTACAGACCTCAAAGATTTTTGTGGGATATTTAGAAACGAAGAGACTGATGGCTGCACCTGTTTTCACCCCGTCTCCTACACCTGACAATGCACCTGCGGCATTCAGGGCAGCGCCCAATTCGTCACCGTTGATGAGAGCCTGCACAGCATCTCTTGCATCAGCTACAGCCCCGGCAACCGGAACCAGTGAAAAGCCAATCCAGCCCACAAGGTAGTATGCAGAAGATGCGATCTCACTATCAACAAACCCAGCTAAACTTCCGCCTTCAATGCCGCATTCCCCGAAGACTGCGCCAAGAACGATTGCGCGGCCGATTTCAAGAACTCCGATTTCGGGTTCGATGCTGGAAGGGGAGAGGGGATACTCGTCTTCAGAGTCGGAAAGCCCGTCCCCATCCGTATCTTCAGAGAAGGGGTTCGTACCTAGTTCATATTCTTCCAGGTCGTCAAGGAAATCACCATCGCTATGTTCTGTAGTCGGATCACTGAATAGTTGGAAGTATTGTTTGCCGTCACAATTGGCGAGTTTACCGGCTTCCTCCCCGTCAAGCAGTCCGTCCCCGTCAGTATCAGGATTCTCAGGATCAGTGGTGTACCAATTACCAAAGCCGTCCCTGAAACCGGTGGTTTCGGTGATATCGGGGATGCCGTCTCCGTCGGTGTCGGTTGGCTCGATTTCTTCAGAGATCGTCCGGAAGACATCAGGAAGGTCTTCGGCAGTTGAAACGGAGAAATACTGGCCACCTGTGGCAGTTGCAATACCTGTGAGCAGAGCGGTGTCCACATCGCTACCAAGGCCGACGGTGTAGACGGTGATGTTGTTGTTTATTGCCTGCTGGGTGTAGGTATTGCTGTAGGTGCCCTGACCGTCGGTGAGCAGGATTACCATCCAGGCGTGTTCGGAATCCCCGGAATTGATAAGGTGGCTGTTTGCGGTGTTCATACCGGCGCCGATGTTCGTTCCGCCGGAGGCATCAAGGCTGTTTATGGAAGAATTTACGGCATCGAAGTCGCTGGTAAGGGGACGGATAAGCCTTGAATAAGAGTCAAAGTCGACGACTCCTGCCCGGTCCCCGGGGAGGAGAGCCCCAACGAAATCCTTTGCAGCGGTTTTCCGGTAACCGTAGGGGTCGTTCCAGCTCATGCTGCCCGAACTGTCCATTGCAAACATGACGTCCACATAGACCACATCGACTCCACCGCCTCCTCCCCTGCCAAGGTTCATCTCGGCGTCGAAAAGGGCGTTCCAGGTAGGGACATAGAAGATCGCAAAGGTAGAGAAGTGGGACGTGAGACCTGTTACGGTGTGGTTTGCCGGGTCAACCGTGGATTCCACGGGCTCGAAAGTGCCGGCGCTTTCATTGAAGTAAAATACGGACAGGTTTCCCGGGTCAGGCACTTTTGCAGGGTCGTAGGGGATTGTTACCTGTGCATTCTCAAAAGTCCTGTTCTCCAGGCTCAAGTCCACAACAGGGCTCACAAGTGCCGAAACGTTGGTAAACAGTTCCGAGGTTTCCTCGTATATGACAACTTCTTTTGCAAGGTCTCCAGTGCCCTCTATTTCGACCATGACTCCGAGTTCGTCATCAGTCAGGGAGGAGACATAAGTTTCATTCCCGTCAGGTATCCCATCCCCATCGCTGTCAGGGTTCAGGGGATCGGTCCCGAGGCGCAATTCACTGTCGTCGGAAAGCCCGTCGTTGTCAGTATCCGGTAAAAGCGGATCTGTACCCGAGGAATTTATCTCAAAGCCGTCGGAAAGCGTGTCTTCGTCGCTGTCCGGGTTCAGGGGATCGGTTCCGTACTCCTGCTCTTCCAGGTTAGTAAGGCCGTCCGAATCAGGGTCTTCCTGCGCATCAGACACTCCGTCTCCGTTTGAGTCCCCTAAATTTACATCTGTCAGGAGACCCAGTTTCATAAGTTCGAAATAATCTGAAAGCCCGTCGGAGTCCGTATCCTCTTCAAAGGGGGAAGCTCCTATACGGGACTTTACAAACGCAGGTAGCTGGCCGCCAAGCATTTCCATCCCGTCAGAAATCCCGTTTCCGGCCTCGTTTTCAGGGGTCATGGTTGAGTCGGAGTCGGGGTTCAGGGGGTCAAAGCCCAGCAGGTATTCATAAGATTCCGGCAGCATGTCCCCATCAAGCAGGAGAGTTGCCGAGTGCACCCGGCCAGCGAGATCGCTTCCTGAAACAGTAATATTAGCGGGGCCTGTAAGGTTCAGTTCGGTAGAGAAATTCCCGTTTTCCAGAGGAAGAACAGAAGTTATTCCATTGAAGGTGAGACTAATATCGGAAGTTATTAGAGTGTCAACAAAACCCGAAACATCAACAGTTCCGGAGGAAAACGTGTCATCGGAAGGAGAATTAATCGTAATAAAAGGAGATTCGTCTTCTATCCAGAGCGTAATCTGGCTTCCGGGAACACTCCGCATTTCAACTTCAATATTAATGTCGTTTTCAGGTTCAAGAGATATACTCTTCTGGATCAAGTCTACGTTCTGGTTGAAGTCTGCCGGCCCGACTACGGGGACCCCGTTCAAAAAAATAAAAGAACTGCTGCTTGTATTTATTGCTCCGTCACCGTTTCTGATACAGAGGGTATAATTCTCATGAACATGATCCAGTGAAAAACTATCGTTTACTCTAACGGGTTTTCCATCCTCTCGTTCAAATTGTGCAGGCCCGTAGACTGTTGAAGCCATTACTGCGGGACTGAAAATAGAAACCATTATTATCGCTGCTAGTGCCAGCGCAGAGAACGCATTGGGTTTCATTCTTGTTGCTCCGGTTATACAAAAAAATCTTATAGTATTGAGAACTGCTGCAGAGACTGTTTTATGAAATTTACATCAAATCTCGAAAAGTTTTATATGTTTTAAGCATAAAAAGTATCGTCAGATATTTTAAATAAAAATAGTTTTTGTTAATAAAAAGAAAAATAATCACCATTTAAGCAATTTTTATAAAAAAATAACACGGATTTGTTCAAAAAAGATAAATACTTAGATAAATAGAAGTAAATACCGTCTTAAAATTCAAACAAATTTTACAATTGAATAACTGGTGACGTTGATTTTAAATTCAAACCGTAAATCATTTCGAAATCCATGCACATATAATCTTAAGGAACTCCCTGATTAATTGGCAGGTACTATTCCGAAATGACTGCAAATATGATCTCACGTTTTATCTCGCCCTCAGCGCAAGGTTTCCCTCGCCTGCGTACAGTTGAAAAAAAAACTCAATAATCTTGCTGGGAGCTTTAATACCGAGATATCAACTACATAGCGAAGACGACCAAATCAAAAGATCCGGTAAAAAAGTAGTAAAAAGAATAGCAGGGTACAAAAAGTCATAAGAGACAAAAATCCAGATGAACATGCGGTGAATAATCAAAGAAGAATAAATGAAAATAAGAATTTACGTCCCGACTGAGACTTGAACTCAGGTCTAAGGCTCCGCAGGCCTCAAGGATATCCACTACCCTATCGGGACGCAAGCGAGTACCATTGATAAGCACATTCTAGCATATAAACTTTGTTACTCAAGATACGGCTGAATCTGCAACACATCTGTCTGTTTTCCCAGAAAATTGAGGAAAAAACCCTGTTTCTAAGGCTTCAATATCAATAAAGATTAAATGCAACAAGTTCGTTTTTATAATTTATGTCGATGACCATAGGCCTTGCAGGAAAGCCCAATGCGGGCAAATCCACCGTCTTCAAAGCAGCTACCCTCGCAGATGTTGAGATTGCAAATTATCCCTTCACAACTATAAACGCCAACCACGGTGTCACATATGTTCAGGCTGAGTGCCCCTGTAAAGAGAAGGAAAAAACATGCGGAAAGTGTGTGGACGGAATCAGACATGTTCCGATTGATATCATTGACGTTGCAGGGCTTGTGCCGGACGCATGCAAAGGGAGAGGACTTGGAAACACTTTCCTGGACGAGCTCCGGCAGGCTCAGGCAATAATTCATGTTGTAGATGCCTCGGGCGGGACAGACGCTGAGGGCAACCCTGTAGAAATAGGAGACCATGACCCTCTTGAGGATGTAGCTTTCCTGAACAGGGAAATTACCATGTGGCTCTATGGAATTCTGGAAAGGAACTGGGTGAAGCTTTCCAGGAAGATCCAGGCAGAAGGGTTAAAGCTTGAAATCGTAATTTCAGAACAGCTTGCGGGGGCAGGGATAAAGGAATCTCACGTAAATGCTGCCTTAATTGACACCGGGCTTGCAAGGGTGGATCATATAAAATGGACTGAAGAAGATATGATCCGGCTCTGTGATACAATGAGAGAGTTCAGTAAACCCCTGCTTATCGCTGCAAATAAGGCAGATATTGCCCCAGGAGAAAACCTGAAAAAACTCAAAGAACTTGACAGGATAGTAGTACCTACGAGTGCAGCAGCCGAACTGGCTTTGAAATCCGCTGCAAAAAATGGAATAATCAAGTACACGCCAGGAAATGGAGACTTCGAGGTGCTTACGGAAGATCTTACAAATACCCAGAAGAAAGGGCTTGAAGCCATCCATAAAGTAGTTGAACGGCTTGGCACCACCGGGGTTCAGGAGTGCATAAACAGGACTGTCTTTGAACTTCTGGACCTTATTGTAGTATATCCCGTAGAAGACGAAGGAAAATGGTCCGACAAAGTAGGGAATATGCTGCCAGATGCTTACCTTATGAAAAGAGGTTCTACCTGCCACGACCTTGCATACCAGATCCATACCGAGATAGGAGATCGTTTCCTGTATGCTGTGGATGCAAGGACGAGACTCAGACTTGGTGAAAAACACGAGCTGAAAAATGGGGATGTAATCAAAATCGTCTCTACTGCAAAATAACTGGTTGTAAAACGAGCCTAAAAAACTGCATACCTGAGAAAAACCTGAAACCGGATAAAAACAATGAGAAATAAATACCAGGCCATTTAAGGCTTTTTTAGGATGAATACTCGATGGATCTGCTTTCTTTTGGTTATCCCCTCTATGAGAGGTACCTGGCCTGGCAAATAACGAGGTCAACTACAAAGACCCCGGCGCATGTGGCTATCATACTCAAGGAAACCGATCTCCTTGACCCTAAAGGGATGGAAAAACTTCTGGCCACGCTTCTCACGTTTAAAAAGTTTAAGGTCGAACTCGTGAGCATTTATGTTGATATTCTTAAGACTGATCAGCCGGTGAAAACCGAGCTTGCGTCAACACTTGGAACCAGATTGGAAGAAAGTTTCATAGATCTTCTTTCCGGAACAGGTTATGAAATATATGGCCTTGAAGGGGAAATACAGAGCAGCCGGCGGGGCAAGGATTTTTTTGTATATGTATCACTTGGTTTTGGAGGAAGAGGGGAAATCACCAGGTCTGTACTTTCTATACTTGAGGAGATCAAGGCGGGAAGTATCAGACCGGAAGAAGTAGACGAAAAAATGCTTGAATCACACCTCCTTGTCAAGCATGAACCTGATATAATGATCCGTTCAGGAGGGCAGAAACTTTCGGATTTCCTTGTATGGCAATCCGTATATTCGGAACTCTATTTTACGGATGTCAACTGGGAAGATGTACGAAAAATAGACCTTATGAGAGTGATAAGGGATTTTCAGAAAAGGCAGAGAAGGTACGGAAGGTGAGAAGAGATGGAGTTTGGAGAAAACCCCGGAGACTCCCGTTATGTTGTGGTAGTGTGCCCTAAATGCAGGCAGAATGCCCAGATAACAGAGACCGGGAAGAAAACCCTTAGATGCCAGCACTGCGGAGCCCTCCTGCAGGCGCGAAAACTCAGAATATTTGGCTCTTTCGAAGAATTATCCGAAGCTGTAGACTTCAGAACTCGCTTGCAGGCTGAACTTTCCGGAAACGGAAAAGAAACTTTTTCCCTGAAAACCTTTCCGAAAGAAGCCGGAAACTCAAACCCCGGAGGCCAGGCCCTGAAAGGAACAGCTCAACCGGGACCCGGAACTTCTTCTGGAAGCACAGCCGCGAAAAAAGACCAGAAATCGATCCTCAATGAGATCCTTAAGGTTTCGGATGGGAAAATCGGAATTGAAGAGTTTTGTGAGAAAGCTATGGAAAAAGGGATAAGTCAGGAGAAATTTGATTTAATTCTGAAGAAACTTCTGGAAACAGGAGAGCTTTATTCGCCCGAACCTGGAATTGTAAAGCTGGTGTGAACTACCCGCTAAATCTAAAGATTTAACGGGCTTCCGGGTTCATACTTCCGGCCAATTGCCAGTAAATCCCCAGGCTCATCCCCTACCTGCCACATCTCGTAAACCGGATATGCTGAGGAAAAGGGGTCTTCCCACCTTAGAGATAAAAAAAAGTTAATAAAGAGATTGTCAAAGAACTTTTTGTTGTCCGGAAAATTATCTTTTCCGAGATTCTCAGCAGCAGTTATTGTCAACTACCCGCTAAATCAAAAGATTTAACGGGTTTCCTGCTGAGGTTTTATGAAGTTGAATAAGACAAACTTATATTAAGTACGAAAAGATTTACTATATTTGAGTATTTAAAAGCAGGATTGAATCCGTTTGGAGCAAGCGAGAAATAGCCAATTAGATTCAAAAATAATTATACTGAACCGGAACTCACTGAAAAACTCATTGAGGCGTCCCGGAAAACTACTTACTGAAACTTCTACTGAAACCACTTAAATTTACTCATTGAGACCACTCACAAAATGCTTCAATATGTGGTCTTTGTGGTTTTATCACGATTATCCGTAAAGTTCACGGAATTGATACAGGGTATAACGGTGTTATAGACATGATGGATCCGCAAATAGAGCGAAAACTCATTGAAATCATGAGGGTGATTCACGAAAGTGACAAACCCATAGGTGCCCGGGCCATAGCTGACGAACTGAACAACCGGGGCTATGATATAGGAGAACGGGCTGTCCGCTACCACCTGAGGATCCTGGATGAGAGAGGGTTTACACACAAACACGGATATGCCGGGCGTACACTTACGGACCTTGGAGAAAATGAGATGAATGATGCCCTCATAGGGGATCGTTTTGGTTTTGTAATCTCCAGGATCGAAGAAATGGCATTCAGGACCACTTATAACCCCGAAACAGATACAGGGGATGTAGTGGCAAATATTTCTTATTTTGACAAAGACGATTTCGAAACTGTTATTGATTTGATTTCGTATACAGCCCACTCCGGGTACATGATAAGCCCGAGGGTCAGAATCTTCGAAGAGGATTCAGGACCTGAAATACCTCTCCCTCCGGGGAAAATAGGAATAGCTACCGTATGTAGCGTCACTTTTGATGGGCTTCTCCTGAAAGCAGGTATTCCTGTAGAACCCGCCTATGGAGGGATCCTCCAGATAGAAAACAGGAACCCAGCACGTTTTCTTGAACTGATCTCCTACAGCGGGACTTCCATTGACCCGATAAAGATTTTCATGAATAGAGCTCCTACCTCAGTCCTTGAGGTGCTTGAAAAAGGAGAAGGAAAAATCCTTGCCAATATGCGGCAGATAAATTCTTCGGCCTATGAGAAGGCAGGAGAAATTATGAAAAGGGCAGCAAAGGTGGGTTTGGCAGGATGCATCACTACAGGAGAAATTGATGAGTTTCTACTTGGAGCTCCGGTTGAAACAGGAAAGTTCGGGGTTGCAGTAGTGGGAGGAATTAACGGGATCTGTGCCCTTGAGGAAACGGGAATTGAAATTGAAACAAACCCGATTTCCACTGTACTGGATTACCGAACAATGTCAGAAATATGACCGGATATGTTTAGAAACATAATAATAAGAATATTCAAAATTTGAGGCAGGCAGATGCTCAGGCTAACAGTGCTGTATGATAATGAAGCATACCCTGGTTTTACAGGAAGCTGGGGATTTTCGGCTCTACTTGAAACAGGCAGAGAAATCCTCCTTTTCGATACTGGATGGGACGGAACTCTGCTTCTCAAGCATATGGAGAAAATTGGCATCAGTCCTGCCTGTATAAGTAAACTGGTCCTTTCCCATCAGCACTGGGACCATATAGGGGGTCTGCCCGAGATCCTTCAAGCAAATCCCGGACTCACTGTTTATGTACCTTCATCTTTTTCAGAGAAACTCAAAAGGGAAATTAAGAAGAGAGCTGACCTTGTAGAGGTAAAGGAAGCCTTAGAGATATCTAATGGGATCTGGAGCACAGGAGAACTGGGAGATAAAATAAAAGAACAGTCCCTTGTTCTTGGTACAGAAAACGGCTCCTATGTACTTACAGGCTGTGCTCATCCGGGAATTGATGCAATTATGGATGCTGCTCTTTGTTATGGGGATACTAAAGGAATTATTGGAGGGCTGCATGATAGTGATAGGTTCGAGAGGCTTAAAGATATGGAATTGATAGCAGCAGGGCACTGCACAACCCATAAGGAAAAAATAAAAGATGCTTTCCCCTCAAAATATATGGAAACTCGAGCTGGCATGCGCTTTGAACTTCAGTAAATGCGAATTAAAAGGAACATACTTATTTTTCAAACAATTACTTTCTTTTCAAACAATTACTTTCTTTTCAAACAATTACTTTCTTTTCAAACAATTACTTTCTTTTCAAACAATTACTTTCTTTTCAAACAATTACTTTCTTTTCAAACAATTACTTTCTTTTCAAACAATTACTTTCTTTTCAAACAATTACTTTCTTTTCAAACAATTACTTTCTTTTCAAAAAACCATTTCTGCTTAAGAGAAATTACTTTCGTTTTAATCCTATAGTAATCTCAATTTATTACATAATCCCTAACTGGCAGTGTCCATGAGTTATTGATTAAATCTGGAAAAACGGAAACATCTACCGTCTTTGTCCAGATTTGAGAACCGCCCCCTTGCTTGCGATGTTCAGTGACTGAACCCCACGCCCCCCTAACCTTAGCAATTTAATTGAAAAATCGGTTAAGGAGACGCTGAGAAAACATATGGTTAGAAATACAATGTCCTCCAACAGGAATAAAGGACTGTATGCAGATAACTGGAAATCAGATCGGACTGCCAGAACAATCTGATTTTATCGTTATTTCTGCCATACATAATATAATTCAAATAAACGCACTTTGAACGGCTACTTCTTGAGATACGGAAAAAGGAATCGGGGAAACCGTATCAAAAATGAGATTAAGGGAGAAACATCGATGCTGAAAATAGAAGACCTGACTGTAGAGGTCAACGGAAAAATTTTGCTTCATGACGTGAACCTCGAGGTTGAAAAAGGGTATACAAATGTACTTTTCGGACCAAACGGAGCCGGAAAGTCAGCCCTTATGAGGACAATCATGGGCTTTAGCGAGTACAGGATTGTGAAAGGCAGGATACTGTTCAATGGAGAAGATATTACCAATCTTCCAGTGGATGAAAGAGCCCGTCGCGGACTGGGTATCATGATGCAGCGTCCTCCGGACATGTCAGGAATTAAACTGAGGGACCTTGTAAAAGTAGCATCGAAAGGAAAAAAGGATCCTGAAAAACTTGCCGAAAACCTTGATATGAAGCGCTTTCTGGACAGGGATGTAAATGTGGGTTTTTCAGGCGGAGAGATCAAACGCTCTGAGCTTCTGCAGCTTGCAGCCCAGAATCCGAGCCTCTACCTTCTGGACGAGCCTGAGTCCGGAGTGGATCTTGTAAGCATCGAACAGGTCGGAATGACAATAAAAGGCCTTCTCGATGAAGGTATTGACTGCCCGGGTGAGAGGTGCAAAAAGGGAAAATCCGCCCTTATCATTACCCATACAGGCCAGGTTCTGGATTATGTGCAGGCAGACAAAGGGTATATTCTCTGTAATGGAACGGTCATGTGTTCAGGAAATCCCCTGAAAATGCTGGAAGAAATAAAAAACAAAGGGTACCAGGAGTGTATAACATGCAGACTGATGAAGTGAGCCTGAAGAAGAGAGCGGAGAGTGCAGCTGAGAAAAAGGCGACTTTCGGAGAGGATTTTGAACTGGCAAAATATGAGGACGGCTCTAAGGTCAGCAAGCCTATTGAAGATCTTCAAACTCTTGACGAGGAAAGCAAAAGAACCCTGCTTCAGGTAGGAGTAATCCCAAGCGAAGAAGGCAGATCCGGCAGTTTTCTGGTACTGGATAATGCAGTCTCGCACTCTTCTCTGAAAGATGAGAATGTGGAACTAATGTCCACGCATGAAGCCCTTGAAAAGTATGAATGGCTCAAAGATTACTCCTGGAAACTCGTGCAGGTGGATGCTGACAAGTACACGGCAAAAACCTACCTTGAAAATGCGGATGGTTACTTTATCCGTGCGCCTGCAGGAAAGAAATCTTCCATGCCTGTCCAGACCTGCCTTATGCTGGGAAGCAAAAAGGTATCCCAGACAGTGCATAATATCATAGTCGTCGAGGAAGGGGCAAGTCTTGATATTATCACAGGCTGTACCGCCAAAAAGGGAGTTGAAGAAGGCCTGCACCTTGGAATATCCGAGATGTATGTAAAAAAAGGCGCCACTCTGAATTTCACAATGATCCATAACTGGGCTGAACAGATAGGAGTCCGCCCGAGAACTGTTGTACACGTCGAAGAGGGTGGGACTTACGTAAGCAATTACATTTGCCTGAAACCCGTACGTTCCGTACAGACCTACCCAACTGTAATGCTCGAAGGGAAAGGAGCGGTGACAAGGCTCAATACTATAGCAATTGCCCACCCCGGCTCCGAACTTGACCTTGGAAGCAGGGCGATTTTCAACGCCCCGGATACGAGAGCAGAACTTATATCGAGGACAATCACAATCGGCGGGAGACTGATTGCACGAGGAGAAATGATAGGCAATGCAAAGGGTGCAAAAGGGCACCTGGAATGCAAAGGGCTTGTCCTTACCGACAAAGGCAGTCAACTAGCAATCCCTATCCTTGAGGCAAATGTAGACGATATAGAGCTTACTCATGAGGCAGCCGTGGGGAAAATTGCCAAAGACCAGGTGGAGTACCTGATGGCAAGAGGGCTTACAGAGGAAGAAGCCATTGGAATGATCATAAGAGGTTTCCTGGATGTTGGGATAAGGGGAATCCCGGAAGAACTGAAGGATGAAATCGAAAATACAATTATGCAGACGGCTCTTGGGATGTAAGTGCTGGCAGTCGGGGAAACTCCCGAGTTTCCCCTGTAAACTAATAGGGAAAAGATCTGCCTGCAGAAGGAAAAGTAGGGAGCCTGGGGAAAAGGTATGGAGAAGAATACAAATTTTTTTGAATCAAGTATACTTTAATTAAAAGAGGTGTTTGTATCCGGCAGGATAAAAGGAGAAACCTGCCGGTTTTTTGTGGAGTATATGTGGATATTAATGAGCAGAAAACATATTTTAGACCGGATTTCTTTGTGGAAAAAAAACCTCAAATCAAACAAGCTCATTAAACCGTAATTTGCAGATTGTAAAAGGAGTATAAAAATCTATCTCTATTGGGCAGTGGGCGGACACATTACCAGGCAAATTAGAGAAAATGCCCTGGAAAATAAGAGAAAATTCTACAAAAAGGAAAAAACATAAATATTCTGGAAAACGGAATATTATATGAAAGGAATGTTCTCTAAACACGACCAGAAATGAAATAGAAATAGGATTATTTTTAATCAGGTAAATTTGTTTTATTTAAGGCATATGGCTTATGCTGGGAACATGAGCTTAATTGACTGGAAACCTCTGAAAAAGAGCGAATAGATCAAAGAAATTCCGGTACTTCGTATTTTTGCCTGTAGTATGCCGTACTTGCCAGTATATAAATACTCCGGATATAATATTACAGTACTGTAGAAGAGAGGAGGGATTGGAATAATAGACTTTGCCTGCAAGGAATTCAAAGTAGAAGATGTGATCAAGTGCGCTCTCAGTCTTACAAAAGCTGATCTGAATGTAATGAAGCACTTCTTAAATGAACCAGAAAAATGGATTGATACTGACACCCTTTCCAGATCTCTGGACCTGGATATTTCTACGGTCCAGCGTTCCGTGAAAAAGCTGCACGAAAAAGGGATCCTCCAGAGGTCACAGCAGAACCTTGACGGAGGAGGCTATGTATTCATTTATAAAATCCATTCAAGAAACCAGATTAAAAATGTCATTCTAAAAATTGTACAATCCTGGGCCGACAGACTCGGACAGGAACTTGAACAATGGGAAAACGGAGGTTAATTTAAAATGCTCAAAATAACTCCCTACCTGGGAATCCTTGTACTTATTGTTTCCATAGGAGGGCTCTGGTACCCTGCACTCGGGTACTTTGTGTTGCTTATCTTTGCAGCAATCTTCCTTATAAGCCCCTTCAGAGGCAGATGGTTCTGCGGAAACCTCTGCCCCCGGGGAAGCCTTGCTGATTTCTGGATCAGTAAAATTTCAAAGAAAAGAAAGATTCCTGGCATCTTAAGGAGCCTATGGGTGCGCCTTCCGATCTTTCTCCTGATGATGGGCGTTATGGGCTACAGGATTTCAAGTGTCATCGGAACCCTGAACACCTTTGAAAAGATAGGGATGATCTTTGTCACCATATGCCTTGTGACAACCGCAATTGCAGTCCTTCTCGGCAGCTACCTGAGCCCGAGGACCTGGTGTTCCTTCTGTCCAATGGGAACAGCACAGAACCTGCTAGGAGGAAAGAGGTACCAGCTGCAACTTGAAAAAGACAAATGCATAAGCTGCAAGAAATGTGAAAAAGTCTGTCCCATGCAGCTTAAGGTATGCCAGATCGAGACAAAACCCGACTGTATCAAATGCGGGCGTTGTGTGAGTGTCTGTCCCAAAGATGCCCTGAAGTTCTGATTTATATTTTTTATTTTTTTGTTTATTATTTTTTATTTTCCGCAAAAACGGTAAAACGGCATATCTCACAAAACGAATATTTTTATTTTATAATTATATAATATAAACTATAGGGGAGCCAAAAAACATTTTCAGAATCTGGCTTTAATGCAACCATCTGCGCATACTGTAAAGTGTCCACAAATCAGTGTCCACAAATAGGCCATAATTCAGGAGGAGAAGAATATGACAGCAAGAAGTGTACCGGAACTTTCAGCAACCCAAAAAACAGAACTCTCCGAACTTTTCGGGGAATGCGTCAATCTTGACAAACGCGATCGCCACTATTATAACCACGATATAGGAGCCTTACCCCCACTTGTCAAGAAAGTAATAGGGAACACTGACCCTGCAGCTGTTGTAAAAATCCGGACGGAAGAAGATGCAGTAAAACTTCTGGAATTTGCAAACAGGCACCAGATTCCGATTGTTCCCCGTGCAGGGGCGTCCTCCGGGTATGGCGGAGTGATCCCTACAAAGGGAGGCATAGTTGCCGATGTCACATTAATGAATAAGATCATAAGCATCGACCCCGATGGGCAGAAAGCAGTGGTGCAGAGCGGGCTTATCTGGGAAAATTTAGATAGGAAGCTGAAAGAGAAAGGGCTTTCTGTCAGGGCGATCCCTTCAAGCGCTCCATCCTCGACCGTAGGGGGCTGGCTGGCTCAGAGCGGAGCCGGATATGGAAGTTATGAATTCGGCTGGGGCTACGAGAGCATGGAAAAGGCCCGGGTTGTCCTCCCCAACGGAAAAATAAGGGACTTTAACGGTCCCGAACTCAAGAAGTTAATAGGGACAATGGGGACCACGGGTATTATCACCGAAATTACCCTGAAAGTCCAGAAGCTCGAAGAGAGAAAAGCTGTTTCCGCCAGCTTCCCCGACGCTTCAGCCATGAAAAAAGCGGTAGAAACCATAAAGAAAAAGAACATACCCCTCTGGTCCATCTCATTCCTGAACCCCGAATGGGCGGACATGAAAAACAAATCGCCCCAAAAACTCCACTATGGGGAAATCGTGGACAAACACAGGCCAGTGTTGCCTGTTGCTTACGTCTGTACCTTCATGTACCCTGCCTCCAGGAACGTCTCCGGCCTCAAAGAAGCAATCGAGAGTGCAGGTGGAACGATCCTTCCCGAAGAGATTGCAAAGCACGAGACCGAGGAATGGTTCAAGTCCATGAAGGTTAAAAGGCTCGGCCCCTCCTTCATCCCTGCTGAGATCCTGGTGCCGCTTGAAAAGATGGATAGTGCTTTTGAAGAAATTGAAAAGAGGATAAAACTCCCGGTGCTCACCGAAGGGATGGTTATCAGTGACGGAAACGTTGTACTCCTTTGCTTCATGCGCCACTCCGAACGCTCCTTACTCTTCAATACGGCCTTTGCCCTTTCCCTGAGCATCCTGAAAATTGCAGAAGAAAACGGAGGCAGGGCCTATTCTTCCGGCCTATTCTTTGCCTCGAAGAAAAAGAGTGTCTTTGGAGACCGGCTTTCGGAAATAGAAGCCCTCAGGAAAGAATTCGACCCCAACGGAATCATGAACCCTGAGACTCTGGACGGGAAAGGGCTCCTGAACACCGCCGTGTCCCTCGGCTCTTCCTTCGAACCCATGGGAAGGCTTGTTGGAAATATGTCCGGGATCGGAGAAGTTTCCTTCAAAGACGAAAAGGACATCCCGGCAGACATTGTCGAACTTGCCTACTCCTGTTCCCAGTGCGGATACTGTGTGAGCGAGTGTGATCAGTACTACGGCAGGGGCTGGGAGGCTCAGTCGCCCCGGGGAAAATGGTTCTTCATCAAGGAATACCTGGCTGGTCGGGAAAAGCTTGACCAGAGGCAAACGAACACCTTCCTCGCCTGCACCACCTGCCAGATGTGCGACGCCCGCTGTGAGCTGGACATGCCAATCGAACATGCCTGGATGACAATGCGCGGAAAGCTGGTTGATGAAGAGAAAAAGATGACCTTCCCACCCTTTGAGATCATGGCTGCAAGCCTTCTGAAGGAGAGAAACATCTGGGCAAACCTCAGCAAAGACAGGGACAAATGGATTCCTGACGACATCAGGGCAAAAATGAAAGACAAAGCCGAGTATGCCTACTTTGCAGGCTGCACGGCGTCCTTTGTGGAAAAAGACGTAGCTGTCGGGGCTGTGCGTATGCTCGACGATGCAGGAATCGAGTTCACAGGGCTGGGAGACAAGGAGGCCTGCTGTGGAATTCCCATGCTCGTTGCCGGGAAGTGGGATGTATTTGAAAAGATCATGCGGATGAACGTCTCGAACATGAAAAAGAAAGGCGTAAAAACCGTGATCACTTCCTGCCCTGCCTGCTGGCTCATGTGGCACACAGTCTATCCACAGTGGGCGGAAAAACTGGGCATTGAATACGGGCTTGAGACAAAGCACTATTCAGAAGTCCTGGTTGAGCGCCTGGACGTGCTGAAGCCCAAATTCAAGAAACCTCTGAATAAAGTGGTTGCCTGGCATGACTCCTGCCACCTGGGAAGAGCCGGGGGCAAGGTATACGAACCCCCAAGGGAACTTTTGAAAGCCATCCCCGGCATCCAGTTCAGAGAACTTGAACACAACAGGGAACAGGCCCACTGCTGTGGATCGGTGGTGAGCCTTATTGCCGAACCTCCGGTTGCATATAAACTTGGAGGCATGAGGCTTCAGGAAGCTGTAGATGTAAACGCAGACATCATTGCGGCCCTGTGTCCCTGCTGTACGGTCCAGTTCCGTGTCGCCGCCGAGAAAAACAACATGAATATAGAATCCCAGGACCTCGGCGCCCTTGTGGCAAGAAGCCTCGGCTATGACATCCCGGACACGACAAACTACGCCCTGCAGTCATGGATGCCCTTTGAGAAGATGATCGCCCTCATGCAGCCCGAAAACATGACCGACCTGATGGTAGAACTCCTGCCCCAGATGATGGCCGCAATGCCAGCTCCCCTTCAGGCCATGATGAAGATGGTCAAGTATGTGCCCGGAATGGACGCCATGATGAAGCCCATGATGCCCATAATGATGCCAATGCTCATGCCTTCGGTCATGCCAAAAGTCATGCCGGATATGCTCAAGGCTGTTGAGAGACGGGTCCCGATGCCTGATTACATGAGAGAGCAACTCCCGGACCTCATGCCAAAGGCAATGGAAAATCTGATGCCGAACATGCTGCCCGAAATCATCCCCCTGCTGACCCCACGGATGATCGAGTACATAAAAACGCATTAAAAAAGCATCAAAAAAGCAGTGAGAATTCAACGTACAAAGCCCTGTACACAAAAAATCGGAGGAAAATTTTCGGGATTCCTTCGATCCAACCTTTTTTAAGAGAATTATTAGCATACTGCCATTAGCATACTGCCATTAGCATACTGCCTTTTTTTGAAAAATACAAAGAGCCCTGTATTTAATAAAATAAAAATCGTCCTCATGCAAGGGAAAAAATTCATACCTATAAACTTGGCTTCTAGAAACTCTTTTTTCAACCAATAGTTAAAAAATATCGGAATGAAGAAAAAAGAATAGTTGAGTCAGAAAAAGCAAAGAATGATAGCAAAAAAGCCTAGAAAGCCGGAAGAAAATAAAATACTCTAAGAAATACACCCGGATTTAAGATACCTTCAAAACCAACCAAAAAAAAGGTATTAAAAGGACCAGAAGACCCCATTTTAAAGATTCAAAACCTGACATCCAGAGGAATTCTTATATAGAAGTGCTTGCATTAAGAATATGAAAAATTACGCACAAAGATAACGTGCTCAGAAATACTACTGATAAAAATTCATAGAAATTCATATCATTATAAAGGAGATTAAATTTTGGCAGCACAACCGATTTTTATTTTGAGAGAAGGCAGCAAGAGAACCCACGGTTCCGACGCCCAGCACAACAACATCATGGCCGCAAAGGCAGTAGCTGAGGCAGTAAGGACCACTCTTGGACCGAAGGGTATGGACAAGATGCTTGTAGACTCCATGGGAGACGTCGTCATCACCAACGACGGAGCAACAATCCTCAAAGAAATGGACATCGAGCACCCAGGTGCAAAGATGATCGTAGAAGTCGCCAAGACCCAGGATGCCGAAGTAGGCGACGGAACAACCACCGCAGCTGTGCTCGCAGGAGAATTCCTGACAAAGGCAGAAGACCTGCTCGAAAGCGGCGTTCACCCCACCGTGATCGCAAGCGGCTACAGGCTTGCAGCAGACCAGGCTACAAAGATCCTGGAGACCATCACTGTCAGTGCATCTCCGGAAGACATCGAGACTCTTGTGAAAATAGCAGGCACAGCCATTACAGGAAAAGGCGCAGAGGCTCAAAAGGATCACCTTTCCAAACTTGCAGTCAAGGCCGTTAAATCAGTTGTTGAGGTAAGTGAAGATGGGAAGATCACTGTGGACATCGAGGACATCAAGATCGAAAAGAGGCCAGGAGGAAGCATCGCAGACTCCGAGATTATCGAAGGTGTAATCGTTGATAAAGAACGAGTCCACACCGGAATGCCGGAAATAGTGAAAGATGCAAAAGTCCTGCTCTTGAGCGTGCCCATTGAACTCAAGAAGACCGAAACAAAAGCCGAGATAAAGATCACCGCCCCTGACCAGATGCAGCTTTTCCTCGACCAGGAAGAATCCATGCTCAGGGAAATTGTGGAAAAAGTAATCAGGACAGGTGCAAATGTAGTCTTCTGCCAGAAGGGCATTGACGACCTTGCCCAGTACTACATGACAAAGGCAGGCATTTTCGCGATCCGCAGAATCAAGAAGAGTGACATGGACAAACTCTCCAGGGCAACAGGTGCAAAGGTAATCACAAGCATGGATGAAATCGAGGAGTCCGACCTCGGCTATGCAGGCCTTGTGGAAGAGAAGGACGTCACAGGTTCCAGAATGACCTTCGTCACAGGCTGCAAGGACAGCAAGACCACCTCAATTCTGCTTCGCGGCGGAACCGAGCATGTAGTTGAAGGAATTGAGAGAGCCCTTGAAGATGCCCTCAGAGTTGTGGGCGTTGCTCTCGAAGACCAGAAGATTGTTGTGGGCGGCGGCTCACCTGAAATCGAATTATCCCTCAGGCTCCAGGAATACGCAGCAACCCTTAAAGGCAGAGAACAGCTTGCAGTTAAGGTCTATGCCGAAGCTCTCGAAGTCATTCCGAAAACCCTTGCAGAAAACGCAGGGCTTGACCCAATCGACATGCTCGTGGAAATGCGCTCCCAGCACGAGAAAGGCAACAAGCGTGCAGGACTCAACGTCTACAGCGGAAAGATCGAGGATATGTTCGAAAACAACGTTGTCGAACCCCTCAGGATCAAGACCCAGGCAATCAACGCTGCTACCGAAGCTGCAATCATGATCCTCAGGATTGACGACGTAATCGCATCCTCAGGCATGAGAGCAGGTCCAGGCGCAGGTCCGGGCGGCGAAATGCCAGAAGATATGTAAATAATTCAAAAATATGAATCCAAGGTTACCGGAGAGAATTCCAACTTTCCGGAACCTTTCTTTTCCTTTCGTTTTTCCAATTTTCAAAAGAGTCTTCTTTCAGAGTAGAAGTATTTTTCAGAGCATTGGTGTTTTTCAGAACAGTGGCATTTTTCAGAACAGTGGCATTTATATCAGAGGGAAAGAATCCTTTTCTAGAAAAGAAGCATCAAAGGCCAGAAAATAATAGTCTCTTTAAAACACATAGGTATCGTCTGACATTGGAATGCCAGGAGAATAAGAAAAGCCGTTTTTGGAGCCATTTTTAAATAACTAACGTAATTAACGAAATTATTACCTGGCTTCGTAGCAGGAAATTTCTCTTGCGTCGACTCTCACTGGTTTTCCGAGTTCGTTTGAAACGACGCTTTTCACCCGTGCCATGCACCTGCACTCAAGCTGAATACGAGCTGACATTGCTTCTCGCTCTTCACAATAGATATCATTTGAGCTGACAATAGAATGAACAGAGATCTGCATCTGCACAATCTTTGCGATAAGAGCTGAAGTTCCATCTGTAAGGTCCTGAAGGCTCGCAGAAGTAAGGAGAACATTATCTCCTGCATTGAGCCCGAGTACTCCGAAGAAGTTCTGCGGAGTCCGGATCTCAAGAGTCCTGAGCTCATGTTTCTTCAGGACCTCGATCACGGAATCAGCAATTCCTGTTAACGCGATGTACTCCATGGAATCACCCGTACATTGGGAATTCCTTCTTTACTTCTCCTTTCTGCTCGGTAGTCTGAACGTCTTCAGCAAGCTTATGGAGCTCGATTTCTATGCGCTCAGCCTGTTCTATAAGCCTATCAGTGCTGACCGAAAGCCCGTAAAGTTCATTAAGGACTCCAATTACGGCAGAAGCGGCTCTCGGATCAGGGTTCTGGGTTTTTGTAGCCCCGAGTAGACTAATTGCAGGAATCCCGCGCAACAGGCATTCGGCCATTACGCTGCCTGAAATCCCGGAAATAGTCCCCATCTGGAAAATTTCTACCTTGTCCCTGATTTTATCCAGCATTTCCGACGTGGTTGCTGCCCCGAAAACCTTATGTCCCCCGTCCATAATGGCAATTCCTGCAATGGAAGCAACCTCCCTAACATTGATAGACTCAGCCCAGTCCACGAGAGCGTTGCTTACATCGTATGAGACCGAGTGACTGATCGGAATATCGGAGATGACTATAATGAGGTTGTGCTCCACGTTTTCGTAGATCCTTACAGGCATGTTTATAAGCCCCTCATAAAGCACCGCAATTGAAGGGAAATACCTGGACTCAATGGAGCCTATATACTCCATATTCATCTCTTCGATCATGTGCTGACTTGCTATATTCCCCACAAGCCCGATTCCGGGAAAACCTTCAATCAAAACAGGGTTTTTTGACTGCACAGGTTTGGTAATAATCTTCACGTCGTTGTTGTCATAGTCTGTAGTAGTTGACAAAAAAACCACCTCAATGAAATAAAACCCCTATGATTATATCTGCTAATCCTAAATAAACAAGTTTCTCGCCAGCCCGGGTCTGCGTGACCTTCTGCACAGACATCAATAAAAAAAATATCGACGAATCCGGGATTCCGAATGCCATAACCCTCTTTTTATTAAAAGAGAATCCTTTTAATATATATCTTTTCTCATGACAGAGAAAAAATAATTCAGATCAGAAGTGTTTATTCTAATTACGACGCATTCTCCGCTAAATGTTTGCTAAATGCAAACTGTATTGATGAAGGTAAGAAAAAGAGAGGGAAAAAAGTTTCATAGAAAAGAAAGAAGATACCAGAAAAAAGACGGAAAAGCGGACAGAAATAAACTTAAAAAGTTGACAAAATAATTAATGAAAGAAGTTCATAAAAGAAAATTAAAATCAAACATAGGAGGAAGTAATTTATGGAAAAACCAATTCTTTATCTGGACAGCGTAGGGGAAGCAAACACGGAAGCTGTTATTGAAGCTGCAGCAAAAAGGGCAGCAGAACTTGGAATATCCCACATTGTAGTTGCCAGTACCAGCGGGAAAACTGCTCTTAAAATGGCAGAGGCAGTAAAGGGCAGCGCCATAAAAGTAATTGGAGTAAGCCACCAGTACGGGCAGAAAGAGAAAGGCGAGTGGGAAGTAGAAGAAGAATACAAAAAGAAGCTCGAAGAACTTGGAGCAGTAATCACTACCCAATCACATATGTTTTCCGGAATAGAGCGTTCGGTCACAAAGAAGTTCGGAGGCTATTCAAGGATCGAAGTAATTGCAGATACCCTGCGTTCCCTTTTCGGAAAAGGCTTCAAGGTAGCGATAGAGGTTGCCATTATGGCAGCAGACTCAGGCCATATCCCGGTCTCAAACGATACTGAAATCATAGCCATAGGAGGTACAAGGTGGGGTGCAGATGTGGCTCTTGTACTAAGGCCGGCTCACAGCAATGATTTCTTCTCCCTTCAGGTAAGGGAAATAATTGCAATGCCGAGAGCAAAAGAAGACTGAAAAGAGAAGAAATAGAAGAGCACAGAAAATAAAAAGAGTATGGACCCCGGCCTCAAAAAGCCAGTCCATTTCTATTTTAAAAAAAATTAAGCCATCCCAAGCCTTTTGAGAATCTCCATCCGGTCTTCTTTGGTGAAGGACTCGCCCTGGAAGGTCTCAACCGCGTTCTTCAGGAGGGTCACTGCAAAGGACATCGAAGGTCCGCCGCCAAAAGAAACTGAAACCATGGCAGCCTGCATAATTTCCTCTTTTGTTGCTCCGGCCTCAAGGGCATTGAAGGCGTGCAGAGAGATGCAGTAAGGGCAGCGATGGTAGAGGGCAACACCTATAGCAATCAATTCCTTGGTTTTGAAGTCAAGAACCGAAGATTCAAAGCTTGCTCCGACCATGCCTATAAACGCTGCAGCCTGCTTTCCCTGAACTTCGGTTTCGGAAGCAAACTCACCAAGTCCGGCCGTAAAATCAAATAACAATTTTTTCGGGTCTTCAGTCATGTAATCACCTGTATGTATCTTGTATATAACCATGAATTCTTGAGATATATAACGGTTGTGCATGGATGACACCAAACTATACAATGGGGAAATGCCCGGACACGGCAGAAACTGAAATATTCCACAAAAACGAAAGGCACGGAAAAACAGAAAAAGGTCAACAATATTTGTAACTCAGTCCTCTTGAGCGCAGCGAAAAGGACCGCGTACTCCCGAGGCGCAATTCGGGGTCCCCAAAGATAAATATATCTGAGAGGCATCTATACCCCCGGCATGTCAGCGACATTTGAAATTCTCGACAAGGACGCAGGCGGCAGGATAGGTAAACTCAAGACCCCTCACGGGACTGTTGAAACACCTACTGTCATGCCTGTAGTAAATCCGAACATCCAGCTTATCTCCCCGAAAGAGATGAAAAGCTTCGGGGCAGAGATTCTGATCACCAATTCCTATATCATTTACCGGAAGGAAGAACTGCGAAGTGTCGCCCTTGAAAAAGGGCTGCACGGGCTCCTTGGCTTTGACGGGCCAATTATGACAGACTCGGGCTCTTTTCAACTTTCAGTATACGGGTCAGTGGAAGTTACAAACGAAGAGATCCTCGCTTTCCAGCAGAAAATCGGGAGCGACATCATAGTCCCACTTGATATCCCGACTCCTCCGGACGTTCACTACAGGAGGGCGGAAGAAGAACTTGTAATCACTACCGAACGCCTGGAAGCTGCCCGCAAATTCATTCAGGGCGAACAGCTCCTTGCAGGCCCGGTCCAGGGATCGACCTATCCCGAACTCAGGGAAAAGGCTGCATCCCACCTGAAAGACCTGAACTTTGATGTTTATCCCCTGGGAGCCGTTGTCCCGCTAATGGAATCCTATCGCTACGCAGAGCTTGTGGATGTAATTGCCGCAGCCAAAAAAGGTCTATCTCCAACTTCACCTGTACACCTTTTCGGGGCAGGGCACCCTATGATGTTTGCTCTTGCAGTCGCGCTTGGCTGTGACCTTTTTGACTCGGCGGCTTATGCCCTCTATGCCAAGGACGGGCGTTATATTACTGTAAACGGGACTTATCACATAGAAAAACTAAACTACCTGCCCTGTCCCTGTCCTATCTGTTCTAAATATACTGCAGATGAGTTGAAAAAAGCCAAAAATAAGGAAGAGCTTCTCGCAAGGCATAACCTTTATGCAACCTTTGCAGAAATCAGGCTGATCAAGCAGTCCATAAGGGATGGAAAACTGCTCGAGCTTGTTGAACACCGCTGCCGTGCCCATCCGAAACTTCTTGACGGGTTGAAAAAACTCTATACTCACTCTTCATGGCTGGAACAGTTAGACCCTGCCACCAAAAGCACCTTTTTCTACTGCGGACCCGAATCCGCCTCCCGCCCCGAAGTCCTGCGTTTCGGAAAGCGGCTGGAAAGGTTCAGCCTTGAAGGTTCGGCAATTATCCGCACAACTCCGGTGAAAGGGGAGAGAAGCTATGACCAGCTCCTTATCTTCAAAGCACCTTTCGGGGCATTCCCTGCAGAAATGGAAGAGGTATACCCATTCAATGCCGAGGTCTCAAAGTTTCCGGATTACGAAGCTCTCAGCACCGCCCTTTCAAATACCCTTAAACTGATAGAGCTTAACCCGAAAGCGAAGTTTACCTTTGTCTGTGAGCGGGCGTTCGAGCATCCCCTGCTCGAAAAAATAAAAGAAAAGGCTGAACTGGTCTACAGGGATGCCTGGAAAAAAGAATAAGTATCTCATAGCCCCTTAAAGGGGCCTGGATTTTTCATGGATTATTTAATTGTTCCAGGGGTTCTCATGCATCTCGTAAACCCCTCAGTTACCTTTTCATGGCAGGATTCTCCTGAAAAAGAGAAAAAGGAAACTTTTTTGAGATGCCAATGTTTATAGGACTAACTGTAAAAATCCCTGATAACACTAAAAACCTGACAATTCCCGAAATATAACCAACCCCCAATACAAACCAGAAAAGCACAGGTGAAAAGATTGTCCCTTACAGCAAGAATCGGGGAGCTCAGCCCCTACCTCCGATTGCTGAGACCCGAACTCTACTACATGGACCTGACCCTCCCCGCCGCAAGCGCGATCCTTGCTTCCTACCTGGCAACCGGAGGGCTGCCCTTACTTGTCCCCTTCTTGATTGCCGTGATAGGAGGCTTTGCGGCCATAACCAGTTCATATGTTTTCAATGACTGCTGCGATGTCGATATCGACACCATAAATATCCCGGACCGTCCCCTGCCTGCGTCGAGGGTCTCAAAGAACTCGGCAATGATGTACGCTCTCTTGCTTTTACTTATCGCAGGTGCCGCAGCCACGTACCTGAACCCGGAATCCCTTGCAGTCCTATTTGTCGCAGCTGCAACTATCACCATTTACTCAATCTTTGCAAAGCGCAGCACCTTCCTGAGCTTCCTGCCTGTCGGCATCTCCTACGGACTCGTACCTATCGGGGTATGGCTTGCATTTGACCCCGCAGGAATCCTGAAAGGCAGCGACGGAGTGATATTACCCCTTCCGGCAATCTGTTTCGGGCTCATGATGTGCGTTACGGACTGGGCTTTTACTCTGGGAGGCGTTGCCAGAGATGTGGAAGGGGACCGGCTAAAAGGGGCCCCTACACTGCCCGTAACCTTCGGAATTCCCTTTACCGCCAGGTTTGTGACATTCTGGTGGATTGTCGGAGTTATTGCTTCAGTTATAATAGGCTGGTCAGCCAGACTCGGCCCGGTATTTTTTGCAGGCGCTCTTGCCTCAGGGCTCTGGATGCTTGCCCAATGTTTTGATTTTATCAAACATCCAACTCCTGAGAGGGGCGGCGCGCTTTTCCTTAACGGCTCAAACTACAGAGCAATAATGTTCGGGTCAATGATCCTGGACGTGGTGCTCTGCATATATCTTGGATCTTATACCTCCATTATCTGGTGAAAAAAGGATAGAAAAAAATGGATGCGGATATTATTGTAATCGGGGCGTCCCCTGCAGGGCTCATGGCTGCCAGAAATGCCTGTGAAAAGGGTGCGGATGTCCTTTTGCTGGAAAAAAAGGAAGAGATAGGGAATCCGCCACACCCTGCAAACTCTTTTTTTAAGGGGATGCTTGACAGGTGCGGAGAAAAGGTAGACCCGTCTTATGTTGTGCATTACCTCAAGGGAATGAAGATTATCTCCCCGGAAGGACGCGAAGTTATAGTAGAAACACCTGGTTATTCTATCGATAAAGCTAGATTTGACAGATTTTATGCTGAAAAGGTAATAAAAACCGGTGTTGATCTCAGAACAGGGATAGGAGTAAACAGTATCCGGAAAGAAGGGGGAGAATTTGCGATCAGTACTTCGGCAGGGGTGTTCAGGTCGAGACTTGTAGTAATTTCCGACGGCATCAATTCAAAAATGGCATCCCTTCTAGGTCTGAAAACAATGAAACACCCCGAGGATATTGCCTGGGGAATTGAGCTGGACGTCAGGGCTCCTGGGCTCGGGAAGCCTGAAATGTTTGAGTACTATGTAGGAAACCATGCTCCCGGCTGGAAGACCACATATGCACCCAGAGGAGGCGATAATGCCGCGATTGGAGCTTACGTGCGCAGATGTGGGAAAGATGCTACTCCTTACCTGAATGCCTGGGTAGAGCGTTTCAAAAAGCTTAAAGGGCTCGAAGAACTTGAAGTTGTAAGAAAACTTTCCGGGGGGGACCCTATTGTTACTATCCCAGGTGAGTACATAACTGATGGGATAATGGTAGCTGGAGGAGCTGCAGGCCAGTCCGGGATAGGCTATGCTATGAGGGCAGGTCAGATATGCGGAGACGTGGCGGCAGATGCTGTAAAAAAGGGAGACGTCTCAAAAAGTGCTCTTTCGGAATACCGGAAAACCTGGGAAAAGGAGTTTAAGGTCGAGCATTACCTTGGCCGTATAGGGCTTGAGACCCTCAGGAAGATGACGGATAGAGAAATAAATGAAATGGTAAGGGTATTTGAAAAAGAAGACCTATCCTTCATCCACGGCAACGCCTTTGAACAGGCTATGCAGGTATTTATCTTCACTCTGAAAAAGAAACCCTCAGCTATGCTAAAATACAGAGCATTCTTGAGGGATAAGTAAACTGGAGACGAAAGGCAAACTGGAAAATATAAAACTGAAAAAACGGAAAAATAGAACGGAAAATAAAGAAAGGAAAATAAAGAAAAGAAAAAACTACCAGAAAGCCAGATGCAGGGAAAATATGCAGTACGAGTTTTATAAAAATCCCCTTTTCAGGGTTTATGCCGAAATTGAAGATGGGTGCTTGAAGATGAAAACCGGAGGAGTAGCCTCCCCACTCATGAAAAAAGCCCTTGCGGCAAACATCTCGATCTTTGACGGCGAAAAGCCTGCGAATGTAGAAGCTGACCGCCTGATCTATTCTACCTGGATGCCTCCGATTCCAAGTCCGGGCTTTGACCGGCTTGTGAAGAGCCAGTTATCATCAATGTTCGGAAAAAATATGCCTGACCAGGTAACAATCTCAATTACCGAGGACTGCCCCAACAACTGTATCCACTGTGCCCTCCCCGATACAAAGAACAGGGCAAAGCTTGCGCCCGAAACTGTTAAAGATGTAATTGATCAGGTGCTCGAAATGGGCACAACCTTTGTGATTTTTGATGGGGGAGAACCCCTGACCTACCCTGGTCTGGAAGCCCTGATAAGCTACGTTGCCCCTGAAAAAGCTATTACCGGGATGTTCACCTCAGGAGTCGGACTAACAGAAGAACGCGCACGGAGCCTTAAAGCTGCAGGGCTGTATTCCCTTACAGTTAGTTTTGACAGCGCATATGAGGAAAAGCATGATTATGTAAGGGGCAGGAAAGGAGTTTTCAAAAGCGCGGTTGAAGCAGTCAAAAACGGACTTGCGGCTGGGCTGCTTGTAAACATATATGTGGTGCTTTCAAGGGACAATGTCAATGAGCTTGATGAACTCTATACCCTTGCAACAGATCTTGGAATCCATGAACTCTCTTTCTATGAGATAGTGCCAACAGGCAGGTGGATGGACCATGCTTCCGAGATCATGACCCCAAAAGACCTCAGGAAATTTGACACTTTTGTGTCCCAGACCAGGGAAAAGGAAGGACCCAGAGTTTTTCCAATTCCACAGGTTATGAAGACCATGGGCTGTATGGCAGGCAGAAAATGGCTGCACATCACGCCTGAAGGAAATATTCACCCCTGTGCCTGTATCCCTATCCCCTATGGAAATGTCCATCGGGACAAAATAAAGGATGTCTGGAAAAAAATCAGGGATGATCCCGCATATAACGCAAAATGCTGCCTTATGAGAAACCCCGAGTTCAGGGAAAAATACCTGAAGCTTCCAGAGTGAGCTTCAGGTTTTTTTAAAGCATTTTTAAGATTTTTGAAGCAGGCAGACCTTAAAAATCATAATAGTTCTTTTTTTCCGTATGCTCTGTTAGGTGAGCTTGCCTGCACAACAGACAAAAGCGAAAGCACTAGCTGTGCGAAAGTACACTGCACGAAAATACACTAACAGAACTTCAACCATAACCAGGGAACGACGAAAAGAAAAAGCTTCTAGAAAAACCGCATATTCCTGGATAAAAACAACTGAGACAGCATAAGCAGGGGATATAAACAGGCAATAAACAGGCAACATTAAACAAACAGCGCAGTACTGCTCTGAGAACAGAAAAATAAGCTGGGAACAGAAAAATAAGCTGGAAACCGAAAAATGAGTGCAGGTAAAGGTTTGGGACCTTTACTTGCAACGGAAATTAAAAATCTAGCGAGCAAATATATTCGATGTGATTGATTAGACTAAACCAGACCGCTGAAGAGTCATCAGGTCTTCGGTAGTGAGTTTAGCTCCGCCCTTGAACTTATCGAAAATGGATTTGGCATCCTTCTGAAGTTCGGACTTGACGACACGGGACTTTCCGTCCTTGTCTTTCTTCTTGAGCTTGAAGACTTCTTTGTCGAGATCCCTGATTTCCTTCTGGGCATTGATGAAAATCTTGTGCTGTTCGTCAGCTGCTTCCTGGGCTTTTACAAAATCCCGGTGTGCAATGTCTGACTCTGCCCTGGTTCTGTCAGCTTCCTTGAAGGCATTAATCATCTTCTCGTGGTATTCCTGGGCCTGCCTGGCGTATTCGGCAAGCTCGTTGTGGAACTCCGAAGCTTCGTCCCTGATTTGCTGGGCTTCATCCAGGATATCTTTCAGTTCGAGGTTGCCCTCAAGCTGGACTTTTTTCTCGTGGTATTGTTTCTGAAGCTCTGCAATCTTGCTAACGAGTTCTCTTTCCTTGCTTGTGCTGAGAACTTCGGTCTGCTGGGTGAATTCAAGGCGATCGATGTCTTTCCTTAAGGCTTTGATTGAGGGTCCGCCAAGGTTGTTCTGCTTCCTGATGGAATCTGCCTTTGCGAACAAATCATTTGCTTTGGCGTTGGTGTCATCGCGCTTGTTCTTGTATTCACTGACCTTCTCGTTGATCTCGTCCCTGAGAACTTTTAGTTCCTGGGCTTCGTTGATAAGGTCTTTTGTCTTCTTGTTCAGGTCGTTGCGCTTTGCGGCAAGCGCGCTGGCCTCAGCGTTTAAAGTATTCCTTTTTTCCTTGGATTCTTCAGAAATGTCCTTCAAATCTGATCTTTTTTTCTGTAATTCCTTTAGCATCTCTTATTGTGCCTCCCGATCCAGCAAAAGAGCTGGCATTTTAGTAGTGTTCGATGTCGACATGCTGTGCCTGATTACAAAATTGATAAGAAAGAGAGTCAAGAACAGGGATCACGGCTCTCAGGTCTTTTATTGTTATGACCACGTCCGCATATTCCCTAAGTATGGGCTTTGGATTGAAAGCTATGGCAAACCCAGCTACCTCAAAAATGCAAGCATCGTTTGCGCCGTCCCCGACAACCACACATTGCTCAGGCCTGACATTGTAAAACCGAGCCAATTCCTCGAACACTTTTGCTTTGGAATCGCTTTGTGTGACAGGACCGACAACTTCGCCCGTGAGGCAGCCGTCTTCCATAAGCAGTTCGTTAGAGACGACGAAATCAATACCAAGCACTTTACCTACCATCTCGGCAGCTATGGTAAATCCACCGGAAATCATCGCAGTCTTATAACCCCGATTTTTAGCATACAGGACAAGTTCAGCTGCTCCCGGCATAAGATTAATCTGATTTACAGCATCAAGGGCAGTTTCAAGGGGAAGTCCCTTAAGAAGTCTGACCCTTTCTGCAAGCGCTTGCTCGAAATCGAGGTCTCCATACATCGCTCTCTTCGTAATCTCCTCTACTTTGCTTACAACACCTGCGGCCCTGGCGAGCTCATCGATGGTCTCAGCGTCTATAAGGGTACTATCCATATCAAAAACAATAAGTTTGTTTTCAGTAGAATTATGTATAGGACAGTTCACTCAATCAAAACCTGGACCTGAATAGCTATATATATAGCGGGACAATTCCCGAAAAAGGGCATGCCGCACGAAATACCGTTTTCAGGGTACCCCCGCAGCTTGATAGAATATATGTGCCCTGACATTAAAAGCCCACCAACGGATAAAGTTCTTCAAATTATAATGCGGGTTTCGCGAAAACAAAACCACAAAACAACAGCATTGATGTCAACGTTTTTGAGTGAAATAAATCACATCCCTTTTAAGCTTTTCGGAGGAGCAACAAAAGGTACCGAATAATAATTATAAATAGGGCAGATATATATAAAATAAGATGGATACGAAAGGGAGATTGCCAAAAGGATTATAAACCCTTTAGGAATTCCACTATTGAAGAAAAAGGTCAACACAGGATTTTGAGAAAAATGGTCAACATAGGCTTTATAAAATTGGGCAACCTGGGAATGAGCCAGGTTATCAATCTGATCCAGGATGAAATTGCAGCGCGAGAAGGAATTACTGTAAGGGTATGTGGTACTGGTGCCAAAATGGGCCCAGCCGATGCCGCGGACACTGAAAGCTTCAAGCAGTGGAATGCTGACTTCGTGGTAATTATCAGTCCGAATGCAGCAGCTCCAGGCCCTACCGCAGCCCGTGAACTCTGGAAAGATGTACCCTGTATCGTAGTTTCAGACGGTCCTACAAAAAAGGAAGCCCGTGAGGCTTTTGAGCAGGACGGTTTCGGATACATTATCCTTCCGGTAGACCCCCTTATCGGAGCAAAGAGGGAGTTCCTCGACCCCGTTGAGATGGCATCCTTCAATTCCGATGCTATGAAAGTCCTTTCCGTCTGTGGTGTTGTAAGACTTATCCAGGAAGAGCTCGACAGGGTAACCGAGCAGGTTGCTTCCGGAAAGTCAGGAAAGGAGCTTGAACTCCCGCATATCTTCGCAAAACCTGAGAAATGTGTAGAACACGCAGGATTTGCAAACCCATACGCAAAAGCAAAGGCTCTTGCCGCCCTTCACATGGCTGAGAAAGTTGCACAGGTTAACTTCCCTGCTTGCTTTATGTTAAAAGAAATCGACCAGGTATGCCTCACAGCCGCAGCCGGGCACGAGATCATGGGAGCTGCAGCGCAACTCGCAACCCAGGCAAGGGAAATCGAAAAGTCCAATGACACAGTCTTCAGACAGCCCCACGCAAAGAGTGGAGCCCTGTTGAAAAAGGTCAAATTATACGAAAAACCACAGTAATACCGGAAAACTTTTCCCGGTTTTAAAACTCAGACCCTGTATTTCATTCAGGACTGGAGGAATTGGAAAAATGTCCCTCTCAAACCTTGAAAAAGAGGTGGGGGACAAAATCCTCCAATAAAAATCAATTCGCTTTAAAAAAACAACTCGTTTTAAAAAGCAATTCGTTTTAAAAAGCAATTTGTTTTAAAAAGCAATTCGTTTTAAAAAGCAATTTGTTTTAAAAAGCAATTTGTTATTTCCTTTTCTTTATTAGAATGCTGCTTGTAACCTGCTTTGGCTTCATTTTTTTGCATCCTCGACTTCTTCCAGCACGGAAGTATATTCCTGAAAGACAGATGGAAGATCAATTGTAGCCAGAAGGTCCACAATCCCGAGAGCCGCGACAACCTTACCATCCTTTGAACGGATGGGAACAACTACCACATGTTTTCCACGGTACATGCCTTCTGCGGGAACTTCATGGGCAATTTTGTTAGTCTTTAACACCTCTTCGAGTACAGGTCCTGTATAGTCCCTGTCAAGGATTTTTCCCTTTTCCAGGCGAAGCCCTTTTCGTTTGAGGCTTCTAATAGTGGTAGGGAGTCCCATTAGTGAATGAACTGCGACTGCTATTGGCTCAAGGTCTTCGGGCCCTGAATCTTCTGAGATAGATAGGGAAATAATGTTTTCACCCCCAAAGGTATTTGGAAACCGGTACAGGCAAAAAACAGGAATTTCAGAAATTAAAAATTGGATCCCATTTTTCGGCCATATTTAGAATATATTTTTCCAAAGAATATATAATCACTCCTCATTCTCAAGCGCTTTTATGAGCGCCTGCTTGTGCAGTTCTGCAGACTCGTGAATACCTCCCATTTCGCCCCTGACCGCCCGGCAGGGATATTGCTGGACCAGCAGCCCGGCTTTCGGGGGGGCATCTTTTACTGGCACTCCAATAATTTCCTTTGCCATATGCCATGTACTTCCGCAGGGGGCACCTTTTATGACCTCAACTTTAGCTATTTTTCCGTTCTCAGTCTTGACTTTCAAAACGGGAGACCCGAAAATATCAGCAAACGGACGATTGAAGGAGGTGGGTTCGAGGGTGCAGCAAATTTCATCCACCTCGATGTCCATTCCGGAAGCTTCTGAAATTTTTTTAAGTTCGGGAACCGATGCTCTGGAAGGCCCTCCAGGGATAATCAAAGAGCGCACCCCGGCTTCTGCGGCAAGTTTTGCAATTGCCGAGGTAAGGTCAGGATGCAGGGAATAAGTAACTACAATCTCGGCAGAAAAGACACGCAGGTCGAAATTCAGTCTTTCCAGAAACTCATCAGGTTCCTCAATGAATATGGGCACGAACTCGGGCAGGTCGGCAGTTACAACTGAAAAATCACTGTGTTCCTTTACAATTTCAATAAGGCGGTGTCCGTACTTGCCCCGTGTGATAACTCCTATTACAGTCATTAATTTAAGTTATTTTTAATGTTTGCATAAATAGATACTCATTTTATCTGGAACTGCTGACCTGACCTATCAGCTATGTGTGACTCTCTATAGAGTATAAATACAGATAGTGCGTTTGAATGAAAACCTGTAAAGAAAGAAAATTAAAAAGGCGGTCCTTATGAGAGGTAAACTGATCACACTTGAGGGTATTGATGGTTCAGGCAAAAGTACGGTTGCAAAAAAACTTCAGAAAAACCATGAAATTCGTGCTTTTGAGCCGATCTTTACCAGAGAGCCGACAAGAGATACCCTTACTGGAAATGCTGTTGAAAAAGCAATCCAGTCGGATACCGACCAGCTTGCCGAACTATTCCTTTTTACAGCTGACCATGCTGAACATCTGGCAAAGCTTGTAAAGCCTGCACTTGAGAACGGGAAAACCGTGATTTCGGACCGTTATTCCGACAGCCGCTATGCTTACCAGGGAATAACTCTTAAAAACCGTATCGAGAACCCGCTTGAATGGGTAAGGAGCCTGCACAACGGCTGGACCGTTGTTCCGGACCTTACTTTTCTTTTTGATATTGAACCTGAAATCGCAGTTGAGCGCTGCGGGAAGCGGGGAGAACAAACCAAATTCGAAAAGATAGAATTTTTACATGGAGTCAGAGAGAATTTCCTCAGGCTTGCCTCAGAAGAGCCAGATCGGTTTATAGTAGTTGATGCGTCCTGCTCTCCAGAAAATGTGGAAAAAACAGTTGTCCAAAAAATTCTCGAGTTTGTTCAAAGGGATTGAATTGGATATTGACCGGGCATGAAGATTAAATCTTAAATTAAAATCAAAGAGTCTGGCAGGAGATTAACCCGAAGATTGATCCCGGCGAGTAAATTCGAAAATTAAAACTCGGATATAAATATAAAAATCAAAGTTGCGCTGGCGCACCCCGCAGCAGGCTAGCGGGGTATTCGACTGAAATAAAAAAAGAAAATGAAATGAAAGCCCGGTTAGAGCTTGTTGTCATCCGCAAATTTGATCAGGGCTTCCGCCAGCATCCGGACGTGCGAAGGGTTGAGATTGAAGCGGGACTTTTTCACGCCTCCACGTTCTTTTGCGAGCTCTACATATTCCTTTTCAAAACGGTCGCTGTGCGCCAGAGAGATGGTCATGTACCAGCCTCCCCCCATCTTGATCTCCGTGTACCCGTCTCCACTGTGTTCTCCTGCGCGCTCCTCTACTGGCTCTTCAATGCTCTCTTCAGTTACCTTTCTTGTTGCCATGCTGTAACCTCGTAAACTCTTTGTTTTGATGATGAAATCTGATGATCTGGATATAAATCTGCTAATTGGTTTATAAAGATACTCAATGCCTTATATACAGGAGGCATAAGACAGGACATAAATCCTTCCCGAGAATTCATTAATTGCCTTTCTTAATCATTTCAAGTCCCATGTCCATCACTTCCGGAGGGACCGAACCTGAGTGGATTGCAGTTGCTACCAGAGCGCCCCTTACGCCGATCCTCTCCAGAGCAAAAAGGTCGTCCATGCCCTTGACCCCGCCTGCAAGCAGTACACTGTGCTCAGAGGCTTCAGCCAGTTTGCGAAGGAATTCAGAATCAAAGCCAGAAGCCGTCCCAACCCTGTCGAGGTCGAGGAAGAGAAGGTCTTTTAAGGGGAGTCCGTTAAGCAGCTTTACGATTTCGAAGGGATCTTGCGGGATCTCAGGGTCCTGTTTAAGAAGCTTCCCGTGTTTTATATCAATGCTGACACTTATTTTTCCGGGGTATCGTAAAGCTGCTTCTTTGATCACTGCAAGTGTGCCTGTCTCTGTGCCTATGACTGCAGTTTGGGCGATGGAAAGCGCTTTGTCCACATCTTCAAGAGAAGCGATTCCAAAATCAAGCATTGTCTTTGCTCTAAAACTTACTTCCCGGATAATGCTGGCATTAGTCTCGAGGGGACCTTTCCCCTGCAGTACATTAAGATCGGCAATGTAGACTTCGCGAGGGTGCACAGATTCGAGTATATCAACAGGGTCCGAACTGCTGCATATAACACTTGAATCCGAAACCGGGCGGTAATTTTCCCTTACTCCTCCTTTTGCAAGAACAACGTTACGGTTAAATATATCCATCACAAAAATTACGCGGAACATACTTATCACATAGCTGCATCATCCTATAAAAAAATATAAAATAAGACCGATTGTATATAAATAAACAATATATATCATTGAAGATTTAACTTCATTCTTAATTAGAGGCTTTTTATGAAACTGCTTGTAAGTCCAATAAATAAAGAGGAAGCAATCATCGCTTCCAGAGGCGGCGCAGACATTGTAGATGTCAAAAACCCGAAAGAAGGTTCTCTTGGAGCCAATTTCCCCTGGGTAATCAGGGATATTAAAGAGGTTGTAAACGGTAGGCAGCCGATAAGCGCAACAATAGGAGATTTCAACTATAAACCCGGAACTGCTGCCCTTGCTGCCCTGGGAGCAGCAGCATCTGGAGCGGATTATATTAAAGTAGGCCTTTACGATATCCAGACCGAAGCACAGGCCCTTGAACTGCTCACAAAGATTACAAGAGCCGTAAAAGACTATGACCCATCAAAAAAGGTTGTTGCCTCAGGATATTCGGACTATAAACGTATTAATTCGATTTCTCCTATTTTACTCCCCGCTGTTGCCGCAGAGGCCGGAGTAGATGTGGTTATGGTAGATACAGGCATCAAGGACGGGAAATCTACCTTCGAATTCATGGATGAAAAAGAGCTGACAGAGTTTACTGACCTTGCTCATGAACACGGGCTTGAAAATGCAATTGCCGGTTCCCTGAAATTCGAAGACCTTCCGGTACTCGAAAGGATAGGACCCGACATAATTGGCGTCCGGGGTATGGTCTGCGGCGGAGACCGGAGGACTGCGATCAGGCAGGAACTTGTAGAAAAGCTTGTATCTGAGTGCCAGATCTGAAAAGTTTCGTACATCAGTAAAACGTCGGAACCCTTTGCTGGCCTGCCTTTCAGGCCGGCCGGCCAAAACATAATTATACGCAATCAACTTTTTTAATCTGATGTTTATTCTCGGGCATATAGGCATTACTCTGGGGATCTTCTATTCCCTGAACCGTTTATTTTCGAAAAAGAATATTCCGGTAGACTTTAAATGGATCGCTTTTGGGGCTCTCCTTCCGGACTTTATCGACAAACCCCTTGGCAGGATAATTCTTACTGAGACTATAGGAAGCGGAAGAATCTTTGCCCATACCCTTCTCTTCGGAGTCCTGCTGGGGCTGGTTGCAGGTTACACCTTCTACCGAAAGGGCTGGATGATACCCCTTATTGTTGCAGGCGCTTCATTCTGTCACCTGCTTGAGGACCAGATATGGAATTCACCTGAAGTCCTTTTCTGGCCACTTCTGGGATGGGAGTTTCCAAAAGATACGCTTTCCGGAGGTTTTATTGAGTACTTCATGAGAATCCTGAGTAATTCATACAATCCGGCGTATTCAGGCACATTTATCCCGGAAATAATAGGGTTAGGCATTATTCTCCTTTTTGCGGGCAGTTATATCAGGACAAAAATAGAAGAAAAAAATACAGCCCTCAAACAATGAAAGAGAAAGCAAAAGAGCAGGACTAGTGAACTACCACTCAGCTAAAGACTGAGTGGCTTCTTGGTTCATTCCTCCCTCTATTGAGGGCAAGTCCCCAAGCTCTTCCCCGCGTTCCGCAGGTG